>ONJI01000032.1 GCA_900318075.1 uncultured Bacillota bacterium
ACTATTACATATAACACAGAGATTGACAGTGATAATATTAAAGACATTAAGTTTAATAATAATCTATTTGAGGACAACATAATAGAGAAGGACTTCGAAAAGCTAGATAAAAATGTAGAACATCTATTCTTTTACGATGTTAATACAGGTAAGATGTTGTTAGAAATTCACGATAATAGAAAATCAAGTGTTGGAGGAATTAAGGCAGTATCTTTATCGCTAAGGTCAAAGCCCAATAGTTTAGTTGCGGTACATAATCATCCAAGTAATTCAAGTTTCTCTTTTAGAGATATAGAGACTTTTAACAATTACAATTCTATTGATATAATTATTGTAAAAACCGATAAATACTTGTATTATTTAGAAAAAAATGGTATAAATAAAGTCAAACACCGCTTATTAAAAAAATATTACTATGAAATTAGGGGAAATTACTTTAATGCTTATGGTAAGAGTAGAGAAACTTTACATTTAATTAATAAGAAAGTGAGTGGAGAAATGGGATGGAATTATGGAAGAATACAAAGAAAAAAATAACGAGATATTTAAAGATGATGAATGGTTCATTGATGATAGTGAATTAGAGGAATTAACAGATGAAGAAATTGCTATCTCAGAGGAAAAAGAAAATGAAATAGAAAAGAAATTGAAAGAATTTAGAAAAAAAAATCCAATTGAATATGAAGAATAATGGCACTCAAAAATAGAGTGCTTTTATTATGGAATAAATATGAAAAAGATATTAATAATGTTATGGATAGATATTATCCTATTATGGATATGCACTACTTTATAGGTAGTGTGAAGTATATATAAACTATATATTTCACAGTGCTTATAAGATAGCACTATAAGTCAATAGAAATATTGGCTTTTTTGTCATTCATAAAAAAAGTTTAATGGGTTGGGGCAATAAGCAATGACCTGGGAAAGGAGAGATTATGGAGGATAATAAAGTGACTTCTCAAAATGCAGAAGCAAAACCTAACGAAGGGGGAGCAGAGAAAAGTTTAGTTGATTTGCTAAAAGAAAATCCACGTTTACAAAGTGAATTTGATAAGCTTAATGCTAAAAGTAATGAGACTGCGATTTCAAATGCTAAATCTAAGTGGGAAGAAGAGTTAGCCAATGCTAAAAGCGAGGCTGAAAAATTAGCAAAGATGGATGCTGATGAAAAAAATAAGTATGAGTTAGAAAAAGAAAGAAAAGCCAAAGAGGCGGCATTATCTAAACTTAATGCTTATGAGTTAAAAGAAACAGCATTAAAGATTGCTAAAGAAAAGGAGTTAGATGTTTCTTTACTTGATGTTATTGATTTCACAAAAGAAACTGCTGAAACTATAAAAGCTAAGATAGAAACTATTGATGGTGTTTATAAAAAGGCAGTTGAAACAGGAATTAAAAACGGATTTAAAGAAGAAACTCCAAAAACAGTTGTTAAGAGTGGGGACAGTAATAGTTCTTATTTAGACAACAAATATAAAAATAATCCATATTACGGAAAATAGCCAAAAAAAGAAAGAAGAGGAGATGATTAATAATGGCAGTACTATATGGTAGTCAAAACGTTGACGAAAAATATTCAAAGGCAATAGAGCCTAATTTATACACTGATACAGTGTTAATTCCAGGTGTAACATACACACAAAAATATATGGAAGGTCCTGCAGGTGGCATTTTTGTTCACAAATTAGATAGTGGAAATGCTGTTGAACCAGGAGTTCCAGGAAGAGATTTTACAGATGAAGCAGCATCAGATGCTTTAATTCCAATTGTATTTAATAATAACTTTCAAAAATCAAGAAAGATTTACGGAGTACAAGCAGCAGCAGTATCATTTGCTATGGCAGAAGAATATCTTGCTGATTCATTAAATATTACTAAGGAAGGAAGACAATACAGTGGTCTTGCTTGCATGGTTCAAGAAGGAACTGCAAGTACTGATACTGCAGCAATAACAGAAGCAAATGCTGTTGAAAAACTAACTGCATTAAGAAAACAAATTAAAGATAATAAAGGTAAAGCAAACTTTGCATTAGTATCTACTGATGTGTATGCAATTTTACTTGCTAAATTAGGTTTAGCATCAGTTATGGACCCTGCAGTTGTTTCAGGTGAATTACTAAAGAGATTTGGTCTTACTATAATTGAATGTAATTCATTTGATAATGCCACTGCTAAATACTATGACAGAACAGGTGCATTAAAGACAGTTGACTTAAGTAAAGTTGATATGATCGTTGGTTATAATGAGGCATTCTCATTACTTGACAACTTCGCTATGTACAGACTTGTTGATAGTGAAAACTTTGCAGGTTCAAAAGCACAAGTTGAATACAATAGTGCATTCACTGTAAATAGTCCATCACAAATTATTGTTAAAAAACACGCTGCAGGTGTTTAGTAGAAAGGAGCATTAGCATATGGAAGAAAAACAAGCTTTACTGTTAGATGACTTGATAAAAGATTTAGCAGATAATTACTCTAATACTGATAGAGAAGTATTAAAAGGGCTATTAGAAGAAACAATTGCTAATGCTTTTTTTATTTCTAATAGACAAAAAACAAAGGATAATTTGACTATGTTATCTTTTGAAATAAAAAACTGTGTTAAAAGTTTATATTTGCAAAGAGGAACAGAAGATGTAAAAAATCTAAGTGAAAGTGGAAGAAATTCAACTTTTAAATCTCCTATTGAAGAAATGAGAGATGCTATTATAAGAAATGGTAAGAGAGTATACTAATGCAACTTAGATATTTAAAATCTGTTTCTTTAAAAAAAGCAAATAAAGAAAAGCAATCAAATGGTGTTAAAGTATCTACTTATAGTTTGGTAGATAACTATAGAGTTCAATTTGAGGATTTATCTGATGAGGTTAGTGCTAGTATATATGGTGCTAATCTTTATAAGGTAAAGAAAGTAAAAAGCCCCAGAAAAAGACTTGAAAGTTATCTATCAACAAAATTATCTAATGAAAAAGATAATATAAGTAAATACTTTTTATTTGTTGATAATGTTACATATAAAATCAATGATGTTAGTGAAAGTGGAGTAA
>ONJI01000045.1 GCA_900318075.1 uncultured Bacillota bacterium
GAGCAGGAGGGATTTGAACCCTCGCGCCGGTTACCCGACCTACACCCTTAGCAGGGGCGCCTCTTCAGCCTCTTGAGTACTACTCCATTAGGACTACGACTATAATTTTACAGTAATTATTAATTGGTGTCAAGATATACCAACAAAAATATGCTTACAAAAAAACCAAAAATTTATTTAGCTAAATTTTGGTTTTTTTGATTATTAGAACTTTTTTCCTTAAAATCTTTTGAAACTTTATTTTGCTCACTATTATTTAAATTATTGTTTTGCTCACTATTGTTCTTTTTATTTTGGCTATTTTGCTTAAATCTTTCGTTCATATTATCTTCCTTTCCTATCATATTATGAACATAAAAAAAGAAAAATATACAAAAAAGATTTCAAATAAATGAAATCTTTTAATATAAACAGTTACCAGGTGTCCTTGGAAATGGAATAACATCTCTTATATTTTCAACACCAGTTAAATATATAATTAATCTTTCAAACCCCATTCCAAATCCTGAATGATAACATCCACCAAATTTTCTTAAATTTAAATACCATTCAATAACAGATGCATCTACATTACATTCTTTTATTCTTTCATTTAGAACATCCATATCTATTTCCCTTTGTGAACCGCCCATTAATTCACCAGCGCCAGGAACTTCTAGATCTACAGCAGCACAAGTTTTACCATCTTCATTAACCTTCATGTACCATGCCTTAATATCTTTTGGCCAATTCGTTATAAATACTGGAGCATTAAAATATTCAGTAATATATTTTTCATGCTCTTTAGCTATATCTCCTTCATAATCTGGGGTAAATTCAAATTTTATATCAGCCTTTTTTAAAATATCTATTGCATCATGATGCGTAATTCTAACAAAATCAGATGATACTAATTTTTCTAATTTTTCTTTTAAACCATTAGAAACAAATTTATCTAAAAACACTATTTCATCATTTGCTTTATCTAATACTGACTTAACAACATATTTTAACATTTCCTCTTCAATATCCATTAAACCATTCAAATCACAAAAAGCAATTTCAGGTTCAATCATCCAAAATTCATTAGCATGCGTTTTAGTATTAGAGTTTTCAGTTCTGAATGTTGGCCCAAATGTATAAATCTTTTTAAAAGCCATCGCAAATGCTTCACCATGAAGTTGACCAGAACCAGTAATATATGTTTGTTTATTAAATAAATCCTTTGAAAAATCGACATTTCCATCTTTATCTTTAGGAGTATCATTCATATCAAAAGTTGTTATCTTAAACATTTGATTAGATCCTTCACAATCAGTTGTTGTAATTAAAGGAGTATGAACATAAACATAATTATTAGATTGAAAATACTCATGGATTGCGGATGCAGCTAATGATCTAATTTTAAATACAGCTTGGAAAAGTCTAGTCCTAGGCCTAAGATAAGCAATATCTCTTAAAAACTCTCTAGTAGGTCTGCCCTTTGCTTGAAGCGGATAATCACCTGGGCATTCACCTATTAACTCTATTTTTTTTAATTTAAGCTCAATATCTTGTCTACCTTGTGATTCAACTATTTCTCCACTAACTCTAACCGCGCTACCAATTAAATATTTAGATATTTCATCAAAATTTTCTAAATCTTGATCATACACAATTTGTAATGTTTCAAATGATGTTCCATCATAAAAGTCAATAAAGCCAAAATTTTTTTGACTACGGTTACTTCTAATCCAACCTTCAAGAGTAACTTCCTGACCTTTCTTTCTATCTTTTAAAACATCTACTAAATCCATATTATTTCCTCCTTACCTTTTTTCAATTTCTTTTATCATGGTACTTCTCGCTATAGTTGGATTAGCCTGACCCCTAGTTTTTTTCATAATTTGACCTGTTAAAAAGTCAATCACATTATTTCTACCATTTTTATATTTTTCTATTAATTCAGGATTTTCGTCAAGCACTTCATTAGCAATTTTAATAATTTCTCCCTCATCACTCATTTGCTTCATACCTTTTTCTTTAACAACTTCCTGTGGAGTTTTACCACTAGTTAAAATATCAGCAAATACCTCTTTAGCTTGCTTAGAAGAAATCTCTTTAGAATTTACTAAATCTATTAATTCCTTAAGCATTTGCGGAGTCAAGGTAATATCATCAAAATCTAATTCTAACTTATTTAAACTACCAAGTAAATTAGTCGTAATCCAGTTAGAAGTCATCTTTGGATCAGCATATAACTCAATACATTCTTCATAGAAATCTGAAACTTTTTTATCTTTAACTATTATAGTCGCATCATAATCAGTTATACCATATTCATTTATATAAGTTTCTTTTCTCTCATAAGGAAGTTTAGGTATACTTTTTCTTATTTCCTCGAGCCACTCTTTTGAAATTTTAAATTTAGGAATATTAGGCTCCACAAAATACTTATAATCTATGGCATCAACCTTACTTCGCATATGTATTGTTGTACCAGACTCTTCATCCCATCTTCGAGTTTCTTGTTCTATCTCTTTTTCTCTTCCTTCGTGGATTAGCTCCATTTGTCTACTTATTTCATAATTTATTGCATCTCTAACCCCACCAAAAGAGTTTACATTTTTAATCTCAACCTTCGTGCCCCAATTATTAGAATCAGTTTCATCTAAAGAAGCATCCATAATAGATACATTAACATCACATCTAACTTGACCTTTTTTACTATCAGCTTCACTGATTCCCGCATATTGATATATACTACGTATTGCTTCCAAAAAAGCTACTGCTTCATCTGCACTTCTAAAATCAGGCTCCGTAACAAGTTCAAGAAGTGGTACACCAGCTCTATTATAATTAATTCTAGAACCTGATGGATAATGATCAGAACTTGCCGAATCTTCTTCTAAGTGTAAATTGTTAATTCTAGCTGTTTTTTTCTCACCATTAAGTTCATAAACAAACTCACCAAAACTTCCTATAGGAGCTGGCTTAGTCTCTTGCGTAATTTGAAAACCTTTAGGAAGATCTGGATAATAATAATTCTTTCTTTCAAAATATAAATATTCAGGCTGACTGCACCCTAATATCATACTCATCATTAAACCCATACGGACAGCCTCTTTATTAACCGTAGGAAGTGTACCTGGAAAAGCCATATCAATTGGTCTTACACTGTTATTAGAGTATTCGCTAAAATCATTTTTAGCAGACGAAAAAACCTTAGTTTTAGTTTCACTAATCTCACAGTGCATCTCAAGACCAATCATAACTCTATATTCCATTATTTTACCTCCTTTACTACTTGTCCTTTATATTCCATAAAGCCCTCAAGTGCATATGCAATGTTAAGAACATTGATATCGTCATAACACTTACCAGTAATATTTACCCCAACAGGCAAATTATCTATAAAACCATTAGGAATAGTAATAGAAGGAAAACCGCCAAAATTACCGATTTGTAAATGTTCTTCTAAAATAGCCGTATTATTATCAAGTATATCTTTCGAACCTTCTAGTTTTTTAGCAGGCCCTGTTCCAACAGGAAGAATAACTGCATCATATTTTTCATATAGTTTATTCCACTCATCAACGAGTAATCTTCTAACTCTTTGAGCATTGTGGAAATACCTATCTTTATTTTGCGCTTGAAGCACATATGACCCAATTACAAACCTTCTTTTTATAAGTGGAGAAAAACCTTTAGTTCTATAATTTTTAAGAGACTCATCCCACTTCTCACCATCAGCTCTAGGTCCAAAAATAAAACCAGTTAAATTAGACATGTTAGATGTTGCTTCCGCACAAGATATAACTACATAAACTGAAGGAAGAGCATTTAATAATTTTTGATCTATAGACTCCTCAGTAACTTTCATGCCAAGCTTTTTACATTTTTCTATAGTATCCATGAAATTAGCTAAATGTTCTTTTAGTTCTCTATCAGCATTAGGATAATTATTGATATCGCATATTTCTTTTATATAACATAATTTTTTATTTTTTACGTTTCCATCAATAGAATCATATAAATGAATATTAGATGAATCCCAACTTGTCATGTCATATTTATCTATACCCTTCATACCATCAACTACTATTGCCGCATCTTTAACACTTCTAGTTAAAGCTCCGCAGTGATCAAGTGAAGAAGCAAAAGGAAATAATCCATATCTTGAAATCATTCCATATGTTGGCTTATAGCCTACAATACCACAGTATGCTGCCGGCTTTCTAATAGAATCACCCGTATCAGAACCAGTTGCATAAGGATAAACACCAGCTGCAACTGCCGCTGCAGACCCAGCCGAAGATCCCGCACACATCCTAGAGCTATCCCAAGGATTAGTTACAGTGCCAGTATGACATGTCGTTCCAGTTCCACCCATGCCAAATTCATCTAAAGCCGTTTTATTAACAGCAACAGCTCCCTTTTTAGTTAAATTTTCTATAGCTGTCGCCGTAAAAAATGGAACATAATCTTTTAAAGTATTAGATGAACCAGTAGATAAAATACCTTTTGTACTATAATTATCTTTTATACCATAAGGAACGCCAGATAAAAGCTCATCAGTAACTTCCACTTCTTTAGCATCTTCTATAATTGTTACAAAGGCATTACACTTTTTCTGAATCTCCTTAGTTTTTTCTAAAGATTCTCTTATAAGCTCACTGCTTGTAACTTTACCACTTATTAAAGCCTCGTGTATCTCTTCGATACTTTTATCCATATATGTCATATTACCCCACCATCCTTGGTACTTCCACTTCATCACCAGCTGTCCTATCACAATTTGCAAGTAGCTCTTCTATTGAAATAGACTCTTCTGGTTCATCTTCTCTAAGTTCATATTCAAAATTATCTAAAGCATGTGTCATAGGCTCTACATTTTCAATATTTGGTATTTCATTGATAATATCAATATTACTATCAATAATTTCAAACTCATCTAAAACCATTTGATTTTCTTCATCCGTTAGCCCAATTAATAGTTTATCTGCATAATCATCAACCATTTCTTTAGTAAATTTTCCCATTCTATTACCTCCATTTTTACATATAAAAAAAAGATGGCGCCCAATGTAGGACTCGAACCTACGACCTAACGGTTAACAGCCGTGCGCTCTACCAACTGAGCTAATTGGGCAAAATAAGTGGCGCCTGATGTAGGGCTCGAACCTACGACCTAACGGTTAACAGCCGTGCGCTCTACCGACTGAGCTAATCAGGCAAAAATAAAGTGGCGCCCAATGTAGGACTCGAACCTACGACCTAACGGTTAACAGCCGTGCGCTCTACCAACTGAGCTAATTGGGCAAATAATGGCGCCTGATGTAGGGCTCGAACCTACGACCTAACGGTTAACAGCCGTGCGCTCTACCGACTGAGCTAATCAGGCATTTTAATTACAAAAAACAGTTACCATCCCTAAGGACGAATAACTGTAATTCGCGGTACCACCTTATTTATCACATCAAGTGATCACTCTATAGTTCCATCTTTAAAGAAACTTATAATATGGTAACGGATTACAGCCGACTTACTTTACTAAATTTCAAATAAGTAACTCCGTGGTGTTATTCATATAAAACTTACTACTAGTTTCCACCATCCTAGCTCTCTTTAAGCAGTCTTTTATACTACTTCTCCACTTCATAGTCTATATAAAAAATATAAAATAACATAATTGGTGACCTGTACGGGATTTGAACCCATGAATGCGTGCGTGAAAGGCACGTGTGTTAACCGCTTCACCAACAGGCCAAATACAAATGGTGGGCCTGGTAGGACTTGAACCTACGACCCCACGCTTATCAAGCGTGTGCTCTAACCAACTGAGCTACAGGCCCAAATGACATTTGACTTCTTAAGTATACCCTATTTTATGAATTTTGACAAGCATTTTTTACAAAAAAAATTAATTTACAATAAATATTTGCAATTTATATTTATTTTTTTTAATTTTCGTGTTATACTTTACTAGTAAACGAAACGACTCCTTAGCTCAGTTGGTAGAGCAACTGACTCTTAATCAGTGGGTCTAGGGTTCGAATCCCTAAGGGGTCACCAGTTTATAAATAACGACTTGTAAACTAGTCGTTTTTATGTTATTATGTATATAGATGAAGGAAACTTCATATAATAAATAAGAGGAACATTCGATTTGATAGGTGAATGTCGCCTCTAAAAAATTAGTGATGACACTCTATCCATGAGTGTCTATTTTATTGCTAATACCAATAAGGTAGAAAGTAACAAAATGATAGCAATGAATTTTAGAACTTTTATAACAAAAGTCTTAGTTTTCATCAATATCTTCCCTCCTTTCTCTTATAAGAATAGGAAGGCGACACCCACATCAAATGTTCCCATACAAATTATATCAAACGTTTGTTTCTAAAACAATAGTTTTATATTAGTTTTAAAAGAAAAACTTATTACAAAATCGTAATAAGTTTTTTAATTACTATCTATTACTTTAAGTATATTATAAATTTCTTTAGCATCATCCCAAAGATCATCATAATTAAACTCATCGCTTTCCCTAGTAGAATAATTTTCAAATTCCAAAATAGCATCTTTCACATTATCCTTATTTATCCTATCCTTAATAATATATTTAACTGCTTCTTTGTGATTTCTATATAATAAGTTAACCAGACACTGATAATATGTTTTTTCTGGTAAATTAGATTTCTTATAAAGTTCAATAACTAAATCTTCAGTAATTGGTCTAGGATTTTTAATGATTATTTTATTACTTCTAAAAACACCATGAGGACAATTTTTATGATCAATTAAAATAACTTCCGCATCAACAGGAATCTCAACATCATAAAGAGTATCCCCTCTTAAAAGCCACCTTAAAACTTTATCTTCAGTCGAAAAATTAAATCCACCCATTTCTTCTGGGCTTTCAGCATTTGGATCCCATTTATCTGTGACATTAACTTCACCTATTTTATATTCGAAACCATTAGCATTAGATTTAGTGCCATCCATTACTTTTACATATTTTTTCATAAACCCTCCATAAATAAAAAGCTAACTTAAGTTAGCTTATCTAGTTATACCCATTTCGTTTTGATTAACTCCAGAAGATTTTTGAAGAAAGCTTTGTTCAACAGCCTTCAATTTTGCACCATCATAACTTATATTATAACCATCCAAATTAGGAAGTAATCTTTCATCAAACACGAAATTATACTTCTCGATAGAATACATATTCATAATCATATTCTGCATTTCTGGTAGCAAAGAGCTATGCTCTTCAGAGCCTAATTTCTCACTAAAATTTTTGTTTGCCACATCTAATAATTCCATTGCCATACTACTTTGCCTCCGCTTCAACCATTGCTTTTAATACTCTTTCAGAATCATTTCCAAAATAAGCATCATATAAAACATCTTCACCAATTGCTTTACTAATTAAATTAACTATAATCATTTCATCAGTAAAGAAATTATTATCCACATCGCCCACTAAATTGTTAGTAAGTATTTCTGTATAGCCTTCATTTAAAGCAACTAAAGTTCCTTCAGAATTGTTAAAACCATAATAATTGTCTTTAGCTGTAATCACTCCAAGAAGTGCATGCATAAGCCAGTGCTTGGCATCACATTCTTCAAACCTTCCTACATTTATAATAATTTCATTATTAAATGGTTTGTACTCACATGGAAGTTTAGCTAAATACATACTTTCCCTTTTTATCTTTAAGCTCTTAAGTCTTTCTTTCAAAGTCTCTAAACTAACGTCTTTAAATGAACTATTAAAGATCGTTATTAATTCAAAAAGGTTATCTTTAACTTCTCCTGTAATACTTTGATTACCGTCAAGTATGACTTTGATTTCTTCAAGCATAATCTTAATCACCTAAATCGATTATAACACAACAAATATTTTTTGTATATGATTTTGTCGATTTTTTTTGACATAAAGTATACACTTTTATTTACTTTACATTTACTTTTTCTTTAATTTTAAAAGGTTTTTCCACAATTGAAATGTGGAAAAATATTTTTGTTATTTTTATTACTATAAGAATACAAATATGTCTAACATATGATTTTTTTAGACAATAAACCCCTTATTTAATTTACTTATAATCATATATTTGGTAAAATATTATTGGTGATACCAATGAAAAATAAATTTTTACCGGTAATATTAGGAACCGACGCTAACGCATATGGACTAGCTAGATCTTTTTTTGAAGAATATCAAGTCAAATCATTAGCCGTTGGAAAAGTTCCTTTAATAGAAACAAAAAATAGCAAAATAGTAAATGTTAAAATATATAAAAACTTAACAGAACAAGAAGTTTTTAAAGAAGCAATGGAAAAAATTGGAAAAGAATACAAAGAGAAATATGATAAACTAATATTACTCTCATGTGCTGAATGGTACACTGATTTGATTGTCAATAATAGAAAACAGCTGGAGCAATATTTTATAATCCCGTTTTTAGATAAAACTCTTAAAGATAAGCTAGAAAACAAAGAATCATTTTATAACATATGTGAAAAATACAATCTAGATTATCCAAAAACTTATATAGTTACATACGAAAATAAAAACAAAATTTCACTTCCATTCAATTTTCCAGTAGCCGTTAAGCCTGCTAGTAGTACAGATTATTCTAAAGTAGAATTTAGTGGAAAAGAAAAAAGCTACAAAGCAAAAAACCAAAAAGAACTAGAAAAAATAATAACAGATATTTATAGTTCAAGTTACCGTTCAAATATCATAGTCCAAGATTTTATTCCTGGTAATGATGACACTATGTGGGTCATGAACTGCTATTCAAACAAAGAAGGAAAAGTTAAAATGATGTGCTTAGCGCGCTGCATATTAGAAGAACACACACCTTACGGAATCGGAAATTATAAAGCTCTAATTTCAGATGGTAATAAAGAAATATATAAACAAATTAAAAGCTTTCTAGAAGATATTAAATATGTTGGCTTTTCAAACATTGATTTTAAATACGACTATCGAGACAATAAATTTAAACTATTTGAAATAAATATAAGACAAGGAAGAAGTAGTTTCTTTACAACCGCCGCTGGATGCAACCTAGCAAAATTTATTGTAGAAGACTACATCTTAAATGAAAATAAAAAAACAGTATATAACTATAATAAACATCTATGGTTAGCCACCCCAAAAAGCCTACTAAAGAAATACGTATATGATAAAAAAACCTTAAATGAAGCTTTAAAATTAATTAAAGAAAAAAAATATTCTTATACTTTAAAGTTTTCTAAAGACTTTAGCCTATATAGATGGTTTTGGACAAATAGAATATATCTAAAAGATTATAAATTATATAAATTATACCCACCAAAGGATGATGATTAATGAAATACGATCTAGGAATTATAGGAGGTCTTGGGCCTTTTGCCAGCAGCTACTTATATGAAATGATTACTAAAAAGACAAAAGCTAATGTTGATCAAGCGCACCTAAATATCGCCATACTAAGTTATGCATCTACCCCAGATAGAACAGCTTATATTTTAAACGAAAACACAGATAGTCCATTCCCCTATTTATTAGAAAACTGTAAAATTTTAGAAAAACTAGGTGTCAAAATGATTTCCATTCCTTGTAATACATCCTGTTATTTTCATGAAAAACTGCAAAAAAATGTAAATATACCTATAAATAATCTTATTAAAAATACAGTTAAATACATAAAACAAAAAGGATACAAGAAAGTTTGTATCCTAGCTACAACAGGAACTATTAAATCTAATCTTTATCAAAATGAGCTTATGAAAGAAAATATCAACTATTGCTTACCTAATCAAGATAAAGTAATGGAAATAATTTATGACTATGTTAAAAGTGGCAAAGACGTTCCACTGAATTTAATAGAAGAAACTATTAAAAATATTGATGCAGATGCCTATATTTTAGGATGCACCGAACTTTCAATACTAAAAGGTAAATTAAATCTAGATGATAAATTTATAGACCCTTTAGAAATTGAAGTAGAAAATATTTTAACCTATTTTAACAAACTTTAGAAAGGAAAATTAACATGTGTGGATTTTGTGGATACATAAATAAAAAAGATAAAGATCAAATAAAAAAAATGAATGATGCCATCGTTCATAGAGGACCTGATGACGAATCATATTATAAAGATGAAAATATTGCCATGGGTTTTAGAAGACTTTCAATAATTGACCTAAAAGGCGGAAGACAGCCAATGACTAACGAAGACGACACTATGGTAATTACATATAACGGTGAAATATATAATTTTAAAGAAATAAAAGAAGATTTGATAAATAAAGGTCATATTTTTAAAACTAGTTCTGATACCGAAGTAATTCTTCATGGCTATGAAGAATATAAAGAAAAAATACTTGATAAATTAAGAGGAATGTTTGCCTTTGTTATATGGGATAAAAAAAATGAAACACTATTTGGAGCTCGTGATCACTTTGGCCAAAAACCTTTCTATTATGCAAATATGAATGGAACTTTTATGTACGCATCAGAAATAAAAAGTCTTTTATATCATAGTGATTTCATTAAAGAAGTTAATGAAAAAGCTCTAAAACCATATTTGACATTCCAAACATCAGTTTTAGATGAAACATTTTTCAAAGGTGTTTATAAATTAAGACCAGGTCACTATTTTAAATATGACTATAAAATAAATAGACTGCAAATAGAAGAGTATTACAATATTAATTTTAAACCAATGGTCCAAGATTTTGATAAACTAGTTGATAAAATAGATGATACTATTACTAAATCAATCGACTATCACATTATAAGTGACGTTCCAGTTGGGGCTTACCTATCTGGTGGCATAGACTCATCATATGTTGTAAGCTACCTAAAACCTGATAAAACATTTTCCGTTGGCTTTGATTATAAAGATTTTAATGAAGTACCAATGGCTAAAGATTTATCAGATATACTTGGCATTCAAAATAAAAATGAACTTATAAATGCTGATGACTTTTTCGAAAGTATTGATAAAGTACAGTATTATGCCGATGAACCAACTGCCAATCTATCAGCTGTTCCCCTATACTTTTTATCAAAATTAGCCTCAAAAGATGTTAAAGTAGTTTTATCTGGTGAAGGCGCCGATGAATTATTTGGAGGATACACTTCATATGATGAAGATAAAACTTTAAAAAAATATCGTAAATTACCTTTCTTCATAAGAAAATTTATAAAAAACATCGTTTCCCCTCTTCCAAGTTTTCATGGAAAAAATTTCCTAACCAAAGGCGGATCTAAAATTGAAGACTATTATGTAGGAAATGCTTTTATATTTGATAATAAAGAAGCTAATAATATACTATCTCCTGCCTATCAAAATGACATAACATATCAAGATATAACAAAACCATACTATGACAAAGTTAAAGGAAGAGATGATGTAACTAAAATGCAATATTTAGACATGTATTTTTGGTTACCTAACGACATACTACTTAAAGCCGACAAAATGAGTATGGCAAACTCCCTAGAACTTAGAGTCCCAATACTTGATAAAGAAGTATTTAAATTAGCTAAAACAATCCCATCAGAATACAAGATTTCTCATAATACAACAAAATACGTCCTAAGAAAAGCCGCTTCTAAAAGAATTCCAGAAGATTGGTATAAAAGAAGAAAAAAAGGTTTTCCTGTACCAATAATTAAATGGTTTAGAGAAGAAAAATACTATAATATTGTAAAAGAAATATTTGAAGAAGATTTTACTAAAGATTTTTTTGATCAAAAGAAACTTTTAAAAATGTTAAATGAACATTACAAATCTAAAAAAAATCACTGTAGAAAATTATGGACATTATATGTATTTTTAGTTTGGTATAAAAAATTCTTTATTGATTTTAATAAAACTGAAGCTTAAAACTTCAGTTTTAATATAAAAAACTAAATTAATAAATTTAGTTTTTTGCCGTCTGCATTAAACCTTTAATATAAACTTCATTTTTGTCATCAATAATATTATCTATAATTTGAACTTCAACTTTATCTTTAATAATTTTATCAATCTTTCTTGCACCATAAATTTTATAGTTAGTTAAATTTAGTATTTCATCATTAACATTTTTAGCTATTTTTATATTTATTTTACTTAGATATTTGTTTTTTAATTTTTGCAGTTTTAAATCAATTATCCTCTTTATCTCATCAGCACCTAAAGTGTTAAACTTAAGCACATTATCCACTCGATTCATAAACGGAATCGAAAAGCTATCATTTAGTTTTGAAGTCTCCGAAATCGATGTTTTAAACCCTACATTTGACTCTAAAAATCCAACATTAGAAGTCATTATAATTACCACATTATCAAATCTTACATCAATACCTTTACTAGTCTTTATTTTTCCTTCATCTAAAACCTGTAAAAATAAATTGATAATATTACTGTGAGCCTTCTCTATTTCATCTAAAATTAATACAGAATTAGGTTTATTACGAATTTTTTCTAATAGACTGTTATTATCATCATATCCAACATAACCAGGTGGTGAACCAATAATTTTACTTATACTATGAGCTTCTTTATATTCACTTCCATCTAGTTTAATAACATTACTTTTACCAACTAAATTTTCTCCAAAAGCCATAGCTAAAGCTGTTTTTCCAACACCAGATGGGCCGCAAAATAAAAACGAATAACATTTATCATTAAAACCAAGTTTTATTTTTTTAGCCACATTAGTTACTTCTCGAATAGCCTTTTCCTGGCCTATAATATTTTGACTTAATAATTTTTCCGTTTGTTTAATTACATTTTTCTTTTCATTTAAAATTTCATAAATTGGTATTCCCGTCTTCATATTAATTACAGAAGCCACATCCATCTCACTAACTTTCCTTTTATGCTTTTTATATAGGTTTAATTCTAAATCATTAATTTTGTTCATTAAACTATACTCCATATTTTTTAAATCACTAGCTCTATCAAAATCATTATCTAGTATTGCCTTCTTTTTATTCTTAATTATTTCTTTTAATTCTTTAGTCTTACTTCTATAATCTTTTAAATCCTTACTTTCCTTTAAACTAACTTTAGCGCAAACTTCATCCAAAACATCAATAGATCTATCAGGCTCATTCCGATTATAAATGTATTTTGATGAAAGCTTAATTATTAAATCAATTATATCTTCTGTTATAACAACATTATGAAAACTTTCATAAATTTCTTTAAGATTCATTAAAATTTTCTTTACCGTTTTTTTAGAAGGAGCCTCTATTAAAACTTTTTGAAACCTTCTTTCAAGGGCACTATCCTTTTCTATATACTTTTTATATTCTTCCGTAGTAGTAGCCCCTATACATCTAATTTTACCTCTAGCAAGCGCCGGTTTAAAAATATTAGATGCATCAATAGCCCCTTCTGCCCCACCAGCGCCAACTAATGTATGAACTTCATCAATAAATAAAATTATATCATCATTTTCTTCTATTTCTTTAAGAATTTTATTCATTCTCTCCTCAAATTCACCTCTATATTTAGTTCCAGCAACTGATGAAGCCATATCCAAACTTACAATTCTTTTGTTTTTTAAAAATATAGGTGCTTCATCATTTACTATCATATTAGCCAGTTCTTCAACAATGGCCGTTTTACCAACTCCCGCTTCTCCAATAAGAAGTGGATTATTTTTAGTCCTTCGAGAAAGGATTTCCAAAATTCTTTTTATTTCTGCATCTCTACCAGTAACTGGATCTAAATTCCCATTAATAGCCTTCTTGTTTAAATCAACACCTAATTCATCTAATAATAACTTTTTATTACCCTTTTTATTTATTAATTTATAAGTAAAATCATTATAAAGATTATCTATATCAATATTCATTCCCATCAAAATTCTAATTGCGACACCTTCACCCTCTTCAAGTAAACTAACAAACAAATGATTGACTGTAACAACTCCATTATTATTGTCTTTCGCATCGACTATCGCATTTTCCAAAATTCGCTTTAAAAGAGGTGTATATAAAAACCACTCGCTTGGCTTACTTCCTTTACCAAGTACTTTTATAATCTCATCTCTCAATATTTGATAATTTAAATTATATTTTTTTAATTTTTCAGTTATTTCATTATCATCCTTAAGTATTGCGAGAAGAAGGTGTTCAGAAGAGACATAAGGGTGCCTCAATTCATGCATTTCCTTTTTCGCATTAACTAAAATTTTTCTTGCTTTCTCTTCAAAATTACCAAACATATTTTATCTCCTCCATTACATTCTATGAATATAATGAGTAATCTTGAAAAATTTTAAACAACAAAATTTACCAAAAGAAAAACCTTAGAGTTTTTTTCTCTAAAGTTTATTTATATAATTTATATATTTTTAAAACGTCAAACAATAATTTAAGATTAGAAATTTTTAAATTATCAACAGTAAGTACATTA
This sequence comes from uncultured Bacillota bacterium, assembly GCA_900318075.1. Taxonomy (GTDB): domain Bacteria; phylum Bacillota_I; class Bacilli_A; order RF39; family UBA660; genus Coprosoma. Next base: position 14,382 of record ONJI01000045.1, read on the forward strand.
TCATACCCTTTTAATCTTACATTTTTTATTAAATGATATTTAGAAATAACATCTAAAGTAGACTGAATATCAATAATGTTTAAATTGCAGACAAGCTTTCTATAAATAGAATCATTAGCTGATTTACTATGCCTATGAGCCCGATAAATCGTTGGCTTTAAAACATTCGTTTTAATCGTTCTTAAATTACTATCCATCGGCTTCATTAAATCAGGTTTTATTTTCATTATATGATCAAAATCATTTATATATTTATTTTGCTTTTTATTTTGAGTAACATAAGCCATCTTACTTGTATCTAATAAAGTAGGTATTAATCTTAACTTAGCTTTATCTATAGAGGGACTTAATTCTATACTCTTTATTTTATTTGAATCAAGTTCTATAAACTTAAATTTTCGTGGTTTTACTATTTCATTCAAATAAGTAAAATCTTTATCATCTAAACTAATTTTACTAAATAGTTTTTCTTTAGTATTAACTTGATTAAGCACTATACTCTTTATTTTATTTGAATCAAGTTCTATAAATTTAAACTTACGCGGTTTTATTATCTCATTTAAATAAGTAAAATCTTTATCATCTAAACTAATTTTATTAAATAGTTTTTCTTTAGTATTAACTTGATTA
>ONJI01000018.1 GCA_900318075.1 uncultured Bacillota bacterium
AAAAGAGCTGTAAAATCAAGAGCAAAAGCATATTCAATTTATGAAAACAATAAAAATTTTACAGATATATTAGAAGGGGATTCTACAGAAATAGATTTAAGCAAATACAAAAACAAAATAGATTTAATTGTTACAAATCCTCCATATATATCATCAGTACGCTATATTGAAACACTAAAACTAGAAATGTATTGGATGGAAGTTATAAAAACATTGGAAGAGTATAATAACTTGGCTCATGAAATGATAGGAAATGACAAGTTAAAAAAAGAAGAATACAAGGATATAGAATTAACAAATTATAAAGAGATAAATGAAGTAATATATGATATGTATGCTATTGATATAAAAAGTGCAAAAATAATAGGAGAATTCTTTAATAAAATGGAAAAAGTCATAATTAAAATGTCAAAGTTATTAAAGAAAAATAAATATCTTGTTATGAAAATATCAGACAGTAAAATGAAAAAGAAAAAGATCTCTACAGGAGAATTTCTAACATTAATAGCAGAAAAGAATGGATTTAAATTGAAGGATGTATTTTTAGATGAAATTAACAATAATAGTAGATCCTTAACAACAGCTAGAAATACATATAGTGATATAATAACACATGATTATATAATAATATGGGAGAAAATATAATGTATGATAATATTCAAACAATAAGGTATATGGGAAATAAACACAAATTATTAGACTTTATTATACCAGAAATTGAAAAAATTACAAAACCAAAATCAATAGTATGTGATTTGATGAGTGGCACAAATTGCATAGGTTATGCTTTGAAAAGCAGATATACCATATATGCAAATGATGTTCAAAAGTATAGTGAATGCATAGCTAAGGCATTAATTGAAAATAATTTAGTTATTATAAATAAAAAGAGTGGTAAAGAAGATTTAGAAGAGAATTATAAGAAAAACTTAAAAGAAATGGAATATAACTTTTTTTATAAAACATATTCAGATACATATTTTTCTGATTTACAATGTAAAGATATTGACTCAATAAGATTTGCTATTGAGAAAATAAATGATGAAAATAAAAGGAACTTATATTTAACAGCCTTAATGAGTGTTATGTGTAAAGTACAGTCTACTACAGGTCATTTTGCACAATTTATGCCAAAAGATCATAAAAGAATTATCCCACTAAGGAACATGAATGTATGGAATGAATTTATCAATAAATGCGAAGATTTTAACACAATAATCAATAATAAAATGAATAATAAATCATTTAATCTTGATTATAAAAAACTTATAAAACTTGAAGAAATGAAAAATGTAGAAACTTTTTATTTGGATTCACCATATTCTGGAGAGCAGTATTCTAGATTTTATCATATTTTAGAAACAGTAGTAAAATATGATAATCCAGATGTATCATATAAGGCAAAATATAGAAACGATAGATTTATGTCAGACTTTTGTTATAAAAATAAGGTGAGTAACGAATTTGAAAATATAATAAAATACTGCAAAACGAACAACTCTAATTTAGTAATTAGCTATTCAAACAAAGGAGTGATTAGTTGCGAAAAATTGGAAGAGTTATGTAGGAAATATTATGATAATGTTGAAATTAAAACTTATGATTATAAGCATTCTACACAAGGAAAAGGAAATAACAAATTATTAGAATATTTATATATTTTAAGGAGAAGTTAAAACTTCTCCTTAAATAAACTAATCATGAATTTCTATTTCTTTATAAGTGAAATTATTCCAATCAATTTCATATGCTTCTTTTGCACCTGTTTGTTCATTTGGGCACAAGAAAACTTTTGGAATACTATCAATATGTTTTGATAAATAAGGGCTAAATATTTGCACAATTTTATCAAAATTCCATTTTTCATCTGCAAATAACCATACATCTTTCCAAGCTTGACTTGTATAGTGTCTATGTCGAATATAATTTTCCCATTTATGTTCTAATTCTATTTTTTGTTTTGTTCCTCCAGAATAAGTTATAATAACATCAGGTCCACCTGAAGAAGAAACTGTTATATCAACTACATCTTTTTGATATATAGAAAATGATTTTTTCCAATGTAAGAAGTTTTCTAAGAATAAAGAAAATTCATCTTTTTGAACTTCAGATTTCTTTTCAATATAATCTTCAACTAATTGTTCTTTAACTTTTTTCCAGTCATAAGATAGTCTTTCACTAATATTTCCACTTTGATTTTGAACTTTGTCTAATGCTTCACTTAATGTATAATAAGTATATATATTGCTGTTATTATCATAAAACTTCTTCGATTTTTTATCATAGTACATAAATAAAGGAGTATTTATTAATATTTCTTTACTATCTATAACATAAAATGAATCCCAAGAATTTTCATTAGTTGGTATTGCAAATAATGGGTTAATATTAAATCGTTTTATTTTTGTACCTTCTAGATAATTAAACATATTAAATTCAAAAACATCATCATTTTTAAAAGTATTAAATAATATCCTTAAAAAATATTGATTGTGTTTTGATCTTAATACCGCAATTTTTGGAAAGTTAATATTATCCCTTTTTAAAGGAAAATTAGGATTCCTTTCTAAGAATGATTTAATATGAGCTTGATTTTCTCGTATATTAAAAATATTGATTTCTTTTTGCAAAAGTTTTAATAATTCTATGTTGTTGGTATGAGCACAATATTCTTGAGAATCTAAAATAATTTCTCCTTTTTGAAAAGCATTAAACAGTCTATCATTATTGCCAAGGCCATAGTATGCTACATATTTATTATTTCTGTTAACAAATCCTCTAAATGTTAATACAGTTGAAAAATTCCCTCTCAACCCTCCGAAATTTGTATCATCTAAAAATTTATAATCATTTTTATCTCTTCTTAGTCTAACTAATTCGGGTTGCAATTCATTAGCCAGCTTAATAAGATCATTTGTATTATAATACTTTTCGTTTTTTGCAAATCTAGAAATCAGCAAAGTTAAATATACTATTTTTGGTAAATTTATACTATATCCCATAAATAAGCCCCCTCATAACAATTAAATTATAATAAATTTCAATATTTTTGTCAAAATTTTGTATATAAAGAATTAAAATTAGTTTAATATTCTAATGAAAAGTGATAAAATGATAGTAAATAAAAGGAGGAAAATTAATGGAAGAATTAGATACAAAGAAAGTGTTCACAGACACAAAAGATTATCCATTAAGCATAATTAAAGAAATGTTTGATGACGGAGATATTATTCCACAACCAGATTATCAAAGAGATTATATTATGGATGAGAAACAAGCTTCAAAATTAATAGAATCTGTTTTATTGCAAATACCGATCCCAACAGTCTACCTTTGTGAAGAGAGCGATGGCACACTTTCTATAATAGATGGACAACAAAGACTAACTTCATTTGTGAAATTTCTAAAAAACGAGTTTTCATTAAAAAACTTAGAAGAATATGCTGAATTTAACGGAAAAAGATTTGCAGATTTAGATAAAACAGTTCAAAGAGCAATTAAAAATACAAGTATACATTCAATAGTAATAAAAAAAGAATCACAAGAATTAAAATACGAAATATTTGCAAGATTAAATCAAGGATCTACAAGCTTAAAACCACAAGAGTTAAGGAATTGTGTTTATCGAGGTAGTTTTAATAATATGCTAGAAGATATTTCAGAAAGCAATAAGACACTAGCATTTCTTATAGGGACTGAAAATAAAAGGAAAAATTATCAAGAAACAATATTAAGATATTTTGCATTAAAGAATTTTCAAGAGTATAGTAGCTCAATATCTAAAACATTAAACTTGTATATGGAAAAACATCAAAATGATTCAAAAGAAATAATTGAACAGTTAAAAAAAGAATTCAATTCTAATATAGATATTATTAAACAAGTGTTAGGAGAAGATGCCTTTTTTGGATACGACAGAGCAAAAGGGAAAATGATGAATAAATTTAGTGGATCTACGTATGATTCAATCATTATTGGTTTTTCCATGTTTAACAATCATGATATTATGCTTAATTCAGATGAAATAAGAGAAAAAATAAAAGATATGAAAATAAACGATTCAGAATATCAAGATTATACATATGCTGCAACAGGATCAAAAGTAAGAGTTATTGGAAGAATTATGAAAGTATATGAATTACTTTCTCAAATTATTGGTAAAAAGGGTGATTACGGAGTAGAAAGAGTATTTTCAAAAGAAACAAAAGAAGAATTATGGCACGAAGGATACGTATGTTCATATTGTGGAAATATAATATTAAGTATAGATGATGCTGAAGTTGATCACATAGAAGCATTTGCGTCGGGAGGAGAAACAATTAAAGAAAATGCTCAATTATTACATAGACATTGCAATAGAGAAAAACATGATAATGATGTAGTATTTGAAAATGAAGAAGCGTTAGAAGATTAAATATTAAAGAAGCAAAATGTAATGCACAAGTACATTGCGTTTTACTTCTTTTTATTATAATATATAGATAATAAAGGAGAATAATCATGGAATATGATAAACAGAAAATTAAAGAAATTGTTTTAAGTTATGGTTATAAAAAAGAAATGACGGATATTATTATTAAATTATGTGAATATTTAGATAAAAAACAGTGGTGGGGTGCATGTCATGCGTGCTCAAGTTTGCTATATGTACTATTATCAGAAATAGGTTATAATCCTATTTTGTGTGTAGGAGAAGTACAGACAAATAATTATTTATTTGATCATTCATGGATAGAATTAGACAATAAAATAATTGATTTAGCTATTAGTTTAACACTAAATAATGGTATGTCCATTAGTTCACCAATTATTTTAGATATAAATTCAAAAACTGGGAAAAAAACATTAATTAATTATGGAGTTAAAGGGCAAGGATTTGATGAAGAAACAAAAACTCTTTTATCATTATCTTTCAATGATTATATGAATTACTATCCAGAAAATAAAAAGGGGTTATGGGGAGTAATAGAGGAAATCATAGAGAAAAAAATAGATATTGAGAAACTTAAAGAAAAATATAAAAATACTAAAAGAAGTATAAGAGGTAAATGATGAAAAAGCACGTAAATACTTATATTTTAATAAAAAACTAAACCACATAAAAAACATATAAAATAGCTGTCTGAATTTTCATAACTAGAAAACTAAACAAACAATAAAAATAACAAATTAAGTAAGAGATATAATCTTTGAAAAGAATAAAGAGTGTAATAAAGCAAGACTACTTGCAGGATATTGTTGGAACTGGATAAAAGAAGGTAAAAACAAAAGTGATGTTCATGATATAACAATACCAGAATATAACTTTGCTATGAGTTGGAATCTAAGTAATAGTGAAACATGGGCTATAGATGAAGACTCTGTAAATGAAATAGGATGTATATATACATCACAAGGACTTGAGTTTGACTATGTAGGTGTAATAATAGGTGATGACTTGAAGTATAGAGATGGAAAAATAATTACAGATTACACTAAAAGAGCAAGTACAGATCAATCACTTAAAGGAATAAACAAACTTGCAAAAGAAAATCCAGAAG
>ONJI01000036.1 GCA_900318075.1 uncultured Bacillota bacterium
ACAAAGATATTTACCCAATTATAAATTTCTTCTATACAGATTTATACAACCAATTGTTAGAAACTGTAGAGTTACCTTTTAATTTTGAAAGATTTACAAAAGAACAAATTATAAATGTATTAACAAACTTTAAAAATAACATGGGTCTTGAATATGATGAAGAAGGTTGGTTTGAAAATCTAAAGAAAACAACAACTGTTTGTGGTTTCTGTCCTAATGTAAAAGAATACAAAAAGAACAAAGAAGCTTACCCAGGACATGTTGGTGATGTATCAGAAATGATTCGAATTGCTATCTCAACTAGAAAAAATACACCTAATCCATATTATGTATTAAAGATATTAGGTGAAAAAGAAGTAGCAAGAAGAATAGATGAAGTAATAAAAAAAATAAGTTAGGATTTTAATCCTAACTAAATGGTCAGCTGGTGAAGCGGTCTAACACATCGCCCTCTCAAGGCGACATTCGCGGGTTCGAACCCCGTGCTGACTACCATTAAAGTCAGTCAAAAAGTCTTTTGTAGACTTTTAAAAAATAAGCTATTGTCACAAAAATTCATAGTTTTACTATGATGAAATGTAGAAAATAGCCCTTTTTTTATTTAAAAAGTGTAGAGCTGTACGGGGAGTTGAACCTTCTTTTTTTACGGCTAGACTGGGGAGTTGAACTAATTTCAAATTTTATGAACAAGGGGATTTGAATATTAGTATCATTATCAGCTTTTAAGCAGGTTTTAGGGCCTTTGTCAGTTCTTTATCCAAAAAAATTGAAGCTTTTTCAACCAATATATATTAATATTTTTAAATTCATGATATAATAAACATAAATAATCAAGTAAAATATTAAAAATTTTTATATATTTTTAATATTGATTAGTTGATTATAAAAAAGAGCGCAAAAAGGCTTGTCAGTCTAAAATCACTTAAACTGGCATTATTACGCAAAAATTATTTAAAATATTTTATTTTTATTCTAAAGTGTGTTATAATTAAATTACGGCATAGACCGTTTTGAGACTACTTACATTCATGATATGTGTAAGTTGAACTCGTCTTGTGCATATAGAAGATAACTCTTACTAGTTGATTAGCACAAGCCATGGACGCAACTTTAGGCTTAAGAGGGTTTAATTGGTGCGTCTTTTTTTGATATTTATCTTTAATAGCATTAGGTTCTCTATTAGCTTTAATTAAACTGGATACCATTAAATGAAGAATAGTTCTAAGACGCTTATTTCCTTTTTTAGACATTTTAAGATGGAGACCATCTTTATCGCCAGATTGTCTAATCATAGGATCAATACCAGCATAAGCAACAATTTGTTTATAATTTGAAAATCTAGATATATCACCCACTTCTGCAATAAACTTGCATGTTAGTATATCTTGAATACCAGGTAAAGAATGAACGAGATTATAAAGGGGAACTTTCTTGGCAAGTTCATTCATTTGACTTACAGTAATTTCAATTTGATTTAAATAATATTCTATTTGAGAAATATAAGAAAGAAGCATAATTATATCTGGTTCGGTAACATTACAACCTGAAACAACTTCATTAATTAAAGGAGTTAATATCTTAACTTTAGAAGAAGTCCAACTTTCCAAATGATCCCATTTATTTTTTAATATTTCTATAATTCTATCTTCTAATTTTGAAGTATAAAGGGATGGATGAGGGAATTCTTTCAAGAAAGTTAATGAATCATCACTATAAATACTAGAAAATAACTTTTTATAGTTAGGGTAAACAACAGCTAAAGTTTCTCTAAAATTAACTTTAATTTTAATTAAGTGTTTCATACAAGTATCATAATATCTATTTAACTTTCGCAAATTAGAATATGTTTCGTTTTCAGAATAGAATATACCTAGGTTATTAGAATAAAAAAGTTTAGATAAGCTTAAGCAATCTCTAGCATCAGTTTTTTGTTCCCTAATTTCGCTGTTTCTGGCTTTAGCAGCTTTTAGTGGAGCAACAATATGATACTTAAGGTTTTGTGATATAAGGAATTTTTCAAGAGGTTTATGGTAAATTCCAGTAAATTCAAAAACAATTAAAGGAGTTTCATTTGTTTTAGATTCGATTAAATTTTTAAGAATTAAAATAAATTGAAATCCTTGTTTAGTGTTTCTCATAGTTCTAGCCTTACTTAAAGGTTTGTTTGGTCCAATAAAGCCTTGAATGTGACTTTTATTTTGAGATACATCAATGGTAATACAGGTATTTTGATTCATAACAACACATCCTTTCATTTTGCCTGTACAAGTGGTTGATAACTTCCTAACTCAAATGAGTTTGTTCTTCAAGCCTATATTCGCGAGTCATACAGGTTCAATACTAAAAAAGTATAGTCCTAAAAACATATAAACAGGTTTACAAAGAAAAAGGAAGGGCTCCAAATTATATCGCGGATTCGTAATGTTCCCATAAATAAAACGGAGTCCACAACCAGTTATAACTATATCATGATTTATAGTTAGAACAAAGATTTCTGAAGCTGATATAACTTCAATAAAAGTATATCATAAATTAGTTATAATTAAAATCAGATAGAAATCTCTGATTAAATTATATACGAATAAATAGAATGAGGTGATTTCGATGAAAAAACTAACAATAATAAAACCTTTAATATTAATAATATTACTTTTAGTTTGTTGTTTTTTTACAAGTTGTAAAAAAAAGGAATTAACAATAGAAAATCCGATAGCTATTGTGTACAAAGATAGTATTCCTTATATAATAAACGATAAACAAGAAACTTTAAGTTTAGAAGCTTATGACTCAATCGTTCCTTATTTTGATGATTACTTAATAGTTAAGAAAAATGGACTATTTGGCTATATCACCAATACCGTAAAAGTTTTAATTGAACCCCAATTCGATGAAGCTTACCCATTTTCAATGAATATGGCAGTTGTAAAAAAACAAAAT
>ONJI01000021.1 GCA_900318075.1 uncultured Bacillota bacterium
ATTATCATTTACTTTATTTTTAGTTTTAATTATTATTGGATTTTTAATTAAAGTATTTACTTTAGGTTCTTCTAGTTCTTCTTTATAGCCTATTCTTTCATATTCTTTTGATTTTATTCTTTCTCTTAAGTCCCTAACAGGCAAGTTCTGACTTTCGCAAATATAAATGTAATATTTTATTTCATTTATACCATCTAATTTTAAAAGTTCCACATAATGGCTCCATGACAATTGGGCCGACATTGTCGTCCCTTTTTGTATGAACAAATAAAATTTTCGCATACGTTTCAAATTTCTTGTTGAATACCCTGTTCCAAGTTCCTTTGTTAATCTTTCCGAATATTCTTTTATTAATTTATTTCCATATTTTGCTCTAGCTTCCCCACCTTGAGCTTCAATAAGTAATCTTCCTACCTCAAAATATGAATTTAAATCACTTTTATTTTTACTATAGTCTTTAATCTTTTTATATGCTTCATTTTTTATTAGTGTTGTTTTGATTTCTTCATAGTAATTGATAATAATCACCTCTACATTATATATACTAGATAATTTTCTTTTTTCCTTTTTGTAATCAAAAAAATCTGAAAAAAATCAGATTTTTATTTTCTATCAATAAACCAATTACTACTTATATCACAGCTACTACTTGAAGGTGGAGGTGTCGGCTTATCCATTTTAGTTAAAACCGGTACCTTAAAAGCCGATCCAAAAGCAATACAATTACCAGGCTGTAAGATTCTAAGTCTTTTGACAATTTCATTAGTAATATTTGGGACCATATCTTTAATATACTCTACATCTCTAGGATGAAGCATTTTAAAAATCAAGAAATTATTACACTGTGAGATAGACGTTTCCGATAAATCAGATGGTCTTTGCGAGATAAGCCCCAAAAGCACTCCATATTTTCTACCTTCTTTAGTAATTCTATCAAATATATTATATCCAAGTAAGTTGACATCATTGTCATTCTGAACATATCTATGAGCTTCTTCCAAAATTATATGAAAAGGAAGCGATGCCCTCTTATCTAAATTTTTGGCATAATCAAATAAAAGTTTAGAATATATTTTTGTAACTACTTTCGCAAACCTATCATCAACATAATTTATATTAAAATTAATTATTTGAGCCTTTCTTCCATTAGATGCCATTAATAACTGTTTAATATAATCATCTTTGCTTATATACTTATCACATTCAAAATATTTAGCATAATCACTGTTAAGCAAAGAATGAATTCTAACCTTTAAAATATTATTTTGCTCAAATACTTTATCACTATTTAAAGCCCCTTCAGAAATTAAAGCAAAATCTAAGGCATCTGCTAAATCCTTTAAACTATATTTAAAAGAACCATCAGGCATTGTAAGTTCAATTGCATCATCCAAAAATGACTGCATAAAATTAGTAAGAAGCTCCATTTCTCTTATCTTTCCAGTTTCATCTATAAGTAAACACTGCTTTAAACTTCTAGTATATCCAGGCTGATATATCTCTGTATCTAAATTAAGATCACTAGTATGATAAGTTGATAAAACAGAAAATATTTGGTCTCTTATCTGTGAAGAACTTTTGCCACTAGCTAAAATATCTAAAATAGCTCTTGCAATGATATCATTTTTTGCCGCTTTTACGGTATCTTCCTCCCTAGCAAATACTCCTACAAACTTTAATGATTTTTCTATTATTGGAATTTGATTAGAACTTTCCGCATTTAATAAAAGAGCAATATCATCAACCGATAGTAACCATAAAGGAATCTTTAAAATTTCCGTTTCACTAAATTTAGTATTTGTTGTATAAGCCTTAAAACTTACCTCTGGAACTTTTTCACTTATACTTTTAAATGCACTATGATATTCACCATAAGCATCAAATATAAATATTGAAGCCCTATAGGCTACAGTATTTTGCTTTTCAAAAATACTTTGAATAAGTCTAGCTACACCCCAAGATTTACCACTACCAGTTGACCCAAATACAGCAAAATGACTTGCAAAAAAAGAGTTTATATCAAAGCCAATCTTTACACCTGGATAAATTGGACTTTCACCTATATATACATCTTTCTTTTCCTCAAAATTTGGTACACTGATAATCATCGGAATTTTTTCTTTAGAAATAAGCTTAACTGACGCTCCAAATGATGGCTTTTTAATAACCCCAAAAACAAATTCATTGTTTTGAATTTCACCTACTAAATTAATATAAGCTATTCCATCTTTAATATCAATTATCTCTCCAACTAGCATCTTACTGCTATCTTCCATAACGACATGCATATTTACTAAACTCTGAAAATCAGCTAAATTTATAGATAACTTTAATAAAACCGTATCTTCACTAATTCCAATTATCGTTCCTAACATATCCTTCACCTATTATAATTATAACACATACAAAAAAAGAATCAATTATTTTGATTCTAAGGTTAATCTTTTTTTGATTAATATAACTTATATTTGTTACATAATCTAAAACAGCCATTCTAAACAAATAATAATTATAATGGCCTTTATCACTATTTAAACCATTGACTTTCTAACAAAAAATTTAATATTATCCGCCAAATATAATTTAACATTAGACGCATTTTTAAACTTTATAAAGCCAAGACCCTTAATAACTAAATCACAGTTTTCATCTATTCTTATTTCATGTATATTTAAATTACTTAACCTATCATTACTCTTATAAATTCTGTTAATATTTAAATTATTAGACATATATAAAGTGATAATGTTATCACTAGGGACATCTAGTCTTAGAAAATCCTCAATTAAAATTGTCTGATTATTTTTAATCTGATAAATTATAGGATTAATCTCTTTTTTGGGAATTATCTTTTTTAAAACTTCTCTAGACACTTCCATAACCATACTACCTTCATCAAGCAGTCCTGGGGTATCTATAAGTGTAAGTTCATTGTTTACTTCTTTTTCTAAATAATCTAAAGTCGTCGAAGGTAAATTACTAGTAGTAATGTTACTATCATTATTAGAATAGTTTTTAAGTATTTTATTAATTAAAGTAGACTTTCCAGCATTAGTAAGTCCAATCACATATACGTTACTACTCACCTTATGCTTCTTTATCTCATCCATAAGTAAATCTAAATTATAATTATTCTTGCTAGAGACAAACATTTTAGCTTTAACATTTAAATTGCATTTTATCTTATTAAGAAATTTACTTTCATTAACTGACCTTGGAAGTAAATCTTTTTTTGTCAATACAACAATTACCGGATTACTTATTTTTAGACTATCTATATCAAATAAATTTAAAAAATCTAAAGTTAAAACTACTAAATCATGAGTTTTATTAATCTCATCTATTTTTTTATAATATTCACTGTTATTTTTATCACTTAAAATATAATCATTATAATGAGTAATTCTAAAGCAACGTTCACAAAACTTATTTTCTAAATAAAGAGTGTATCCTTCTTTTAAAGGATCTACATTTTGTAAAATTGCACCACATCCAGCACACTTAATCATAAAATCTATCCTTCACAAATAGATCATTTTGCTGTAACTGTTTCATCTTTCTTCGCTCAAAAAATCTATTAATCTTAGTAACAAACCATTCTTTTTCAGAAATTGGATTTACTAAAATAGTTGTGATTCCTACCGCTTTACCAACTTTGATATCAGTCATCAACTGATCACCAATTATAGCAACTTCGGAAGGGTCATAATTATACTCTTTTAATACTTTTCTAAGTTTTCTAGAAAAAGGTTTTCCAGCACTAGAAACACCAAAAACGCCATAAGCTTTTGTAAATATTTTAAGTCTAAAACCAGGACTATTAGTAAAGATAATAACTTTAAAACCCTTCTGCTTTAAACTAGTAAATAAATCTTTAGCCTTTTCTGTAGGTTCACTACTACTTGCCGAAACAATAGTATTATCTAAATCGTATAAAAGACACTTAATACCTTTACTGAGCAATTTAGAATAATCTATCATATAAATGCTTTTTTGATAGATATCAGGCAAATATTCCTTCATAATGCACCTCCAACCTAATAACATAATATCATATTTAAAAGGTTTCATCAATAATAGTAAAATAGAAAAAATTAAGATTAAGAATCTTAACTTATACTCACATTTCCAATAATTATATCTCTTAAATTTCTCAAAAATAACTCTATAAAATTAATCTTTGAAACATCTCTATCTACAGTTAAATCAACAGTTCCAATAATCTTGCCATCTTCTTTTATCTTCAAATTTCCAACAACATCTCCTTTTTTTAATGGAGCCTTTAAATTATTTATATCAGTATCATATGTAAGTGTTCCTATTTGCTCACCTTTTTTTCTAACAACTGTCGAAGGTCCTTTAGGTATAACACTTACATATTCTTCTTTACCACTATCTACTCTATATTTACCAAGTGATTTTTTATTTTTTAATAAATCTTTCGTTTTATACTGGGCAAAAGAATAATCAAACATCTCACTTATTTCTTTATTTCGCATTTTACTAGTAGGTTCTCCCATGACAACAGCAATAATACGCATACCATTCTTTTTAGCAGTTGCCGTTATACAATAACCAGCTCCATTAGTAAAACCTGTTTTTAAACCATCAACACCATCATAAAATCTTACTAATTTATTTGTATTTACAAGCCATATTTTTCTATCAGTATTTTGCCTTAAATAATCTTCGTAAACCGAAGTAAATTCAAAAACTTTTTCATGCTTAGATAACTCTCGTGCGATTAAAGACATATCTCTGGCACTAGAATAATGATCCGCCGCATCTAAACCATGTGGATTTTTAAAATTAGTATTTTTAAGACCAAGCTGTTTAGCCCTCTTATTCATGTGGCTTACAAAAGTATTTTCACTGCCATAACTCGCCTCTGCTAAAGCAACTACTGCATCATTACCGGAAGCAATCGCCACACCTTTAAATAAATCTTGAACAGTCATTTTCTCCCCTGTTTCTAAAAGTATTTGACTGCCACCCATTCCAGAAGCATTTTCCGAAACAGTAACTACTTGATCCCATTTTAATATTCCATTTTCTATAGCTTCTAATATCAAAAGCATACTCATCATTTTCGTCATGCTAGCTGGAACTAATTTTTCATCAGCATTTTTCTCATATAAAATTTTCCCCGTACTAGCCTCAATTAGTATTGCCGATTTTGCATTTAAAGCAAGCTGCAGATCATCCGCCTTAACTATAGGAACATAAAAAAGACTAAATAATACTAATACTACCATTAACTTCTTCATAACATCACCTAATAAAAAATATGTCACATTATGAATAATTATAACAAAAAACTGAATTCATTCAGTTTTTACAATCAGCCTGTCTTCTAGCATATTCATATACAAACTGACTATCTTTATAAAAAATGCATACTCCAGCAACATCTAATTCATCTTCAGTTAAATTTAAATTACTAAGAATCTTATTTTCAATAGCACCGTCTTCTTGGAGTTCTTTTATAGTTACAAATTCTCTTGAAGGAACTTCATCATTCAAAACAAGTCTCTTTATTCCCCAAGCTCTAGCCCCATTTTCAATAGCGAGTTTTTGCTCAGAACTCAAACTTTCTTTAGAAGTGTTTAATACACCTATCACAATAGGTGTAGTTACTAAAGCAATTATTCCTAAAATAATTACTACCGCAACAAGTTCAATTAAAGTAAAACCTCTATTTTTCATACAATCACCTTCTTCAATATAACATAACTAGACATTTTAGTAAAGAAAAACATAAATTCTAAAAAGAATCTATGTTAATTTTTACACGAGAAGAATTATTTAAACAACTACTAGCCTGAACTATAGTTCTAATCGCATTCGCGATCATCCCTCTTTTACCAATAATCTTACCCGCATCATCAGAACTAACTAAAACTTCAATTGTGATCAAATCTTCATCATCAAATTGCTTAACTGACACCATGTCAGGATTACTAACTAAATTTTTTACCAAAAATTCAGTTAAATTACATAAATCCATAACTACTTACTTTCTTTTTTAGATTGATGAAATTTTTCGTTAATTCCTTGACTTCTGAATAAACTTTTAACTGTATCAGTAGGAATAGCTCCATTATTTAGCCATTTTAAAGCTACATCCTCTTTAATATTGACCTCTGCTGGATTAGTAACAGGATTGTAAGTTCCAACTAATTCAATATATTTTCCATCTCTCTTAGTTCTAGAATCAGCTACGACAATTCTATAAAAAGGTTTTCTCTTCGCACCCATTCTTAAAAGTCTTAATTTAACTGCCATAAAAATCCCTCCATTTCAGATATAACTATACCATAAAATTATATGCGTGTCAACCATTTTTAGTTGACAGATAACAAAAAAAGAAAAAGCATTCATATTATGAATGCTTAGATAAATAATCTTCATCTACCTTTTCATCAATTTCCTTTAATGTATCTTCTAAATCATTATCGTCGACAATTTCATCCCAAGGCTCTTCATCATCTTCAACTGTTATTTTCATTTTAGTTTCACCAACAATTTCAATGCCAAGTTCTTTTTCAATATCAAATGATATAGTATTTCCATCTAACTTAACACCTGAGCAAGTTGGCTGCTTAAGTGAACGCACAATTATATCGGTATCACCAGACAAATCAGCATTATCGCGAACTTTTACATTGAATAAATCATTATATTCAATTTTCTTATTAATAACAGTTGTTTTACTATCGTCATCATAAGAGTACCATATATTTATATCAAATGACCCATCTACTCCTACTTTATCACCGGATTTATACCCTTTAAATTTATGATTTATTACCCAGCACCCTAATACAGTCGTAGGATTATTATCCGCTTCTACCGTATAACTGTTCTTAAAATATTTTTTACCTTTTCCGACAATTGCCTTTGTTACTATTTCTTTAAAAGAAGCCATTTTATCACCCCTCATTTTAAGATATGCGACTAATTAAAAAATGTACACAAAAAAAGTAGTTATAAAACTACTTTATAAATTTTAAAAAAACATTAAACTTAGGATTTGTAAATACTTTGGTATATATAGCAAATTTTTCAAGATCAGTTAAATCATCTATTGAAATTGCTTTATCAACCTTCATGCTTCCGAATGAAGATGCTTTCTTATTAGTTATTTTAATATCACCTTTGCCACTATAAATAACTTTATTATCCCTCTGCATTTTTATATCGACTTTAAATTCATAATCAGTTTTTTTATCATTTGTCTCTAAAGTCACATTACCACTAATTTGTTCCTTTTCCTTAGCGTCAAAAATGACAAAATCAACACCATCATCTTTCTTAATAAAACTTAAATGCCCTAATTTTCCTGTGATCTCACCTTTTATAAAATCATTTGACTCTCTATCTGTATATAATTTCACTTCTGTTTTTTTATTTTCTTTAAAAATTACTTTCAAATTTAATAAAAACCTATTCAAACTTTTTTTAATATCACCACTGGATGAATTTTTAATTTTAGCTAAAGAACTAACTAACTCTTTATTTGATTTTAAAGTATTTACAAAAGTTTCAGCCACCCTTTCATAATTACTTTTATCTATGACAAGTGTTGTCTCATATACTTTTAAAGTTTTATTATAAACATCTAATGTCTTACTCTTTCCAGTTATCTTTTCAGAAGTAGCCACCCTATCAAAAGCTTGATTTACTCCGTCAAAAATATTACGCACATCTTTTAAACTTATCTTGTTAAAACTTCCTAAATTATCAGACTTTAAATAACTATCATATATATCTTCTGAATAGACGTAAATAGCTTTCTTATCACTATATACATCTAAGTCTATAAAATCATCATCTAAATAAGTAGAAGAAATCTTAAAATGTGATAAATCATTTGCACTATCAACCACATAATCTATATCAAAGTTAAGCTTACTAATTTCATCAAATAATTCTTTATTTTCCTCACCACTCATATTAAAATTAGCTTTAATATTGCCCTTGGATATATCATAATTAGTATCACTTATATTATCAATTACATATGTAAAAATCTTATCTACAGCCATTGTAAAAACAGTTTGTGGATTTCTTTTCAAAAACATTGTTCCTACTATTATAGCAATAATCAAAATTAAAAATATTGTTACAAGCCAAGGAAGCTTCGACATTCGCGCTTTATTACTGTTTTTTACAATATCGTCATAATTAAAACTTCTAACATCATCTATTTTTACTTCAGAATCTAATAATGTATCTTCCAAAGCATAATTAGTTTTATTCTCTACATTATTAACAAAATCTTCTAGATCTTTTTTATCCATGATATTCTCCTACTTCCCAAGTTAACTATACCAAAATATTATAAATTATTCAACCATTTCCCCATCCATACTAAAAGACTGTACATTAGTTATTTTTACATCCACTATTTCACCAATTTTATCTTCGGAAGTTTTAACATTTACAAGCTTCATCGTATCCGTATAGCCTGCTAAAGTAGAACCTTTTTTAGTGCTTTTACCTTCTAGTAAAACCTTAACCGTCTTACCTAAATATTTTTCATTAGCTTCTTTGGCATATCTATTAATTACATCATTAAGCTTGTAAAGTCTTTGTTCCTTTTCTTTAAAAGAGACATCATCCTTCATCTTACTAGCAGGCGTTCCTTCTCTAGGTGAAAAAATAAACGTAAATGCCGAATCATATTTGCACTCATTAACTACCTCCAAAGTGTCGTTAAAATCCTCTTCCGTCTCACCTGGAAAGCCAACAATTATATCCGTAGTTATAGAAGCTCCTTTAACTTTATCTTTTATTTTATGAAACAATTCTAAATATGACTCTTTTGTATATCTCCTACCCATCATTTTCAATATTTTATTAGAACCTGACTGTAAAGGAAGATGAATATAAGGCATAACATTATCATATTCACTAATTACATCAATCATATCGTCAGTAAAATCCCAAGGATGTGAAGTTACAAACCTTATCCTATCAATACCGGTTTCTGCCACATCACGCAGTAAATCACACATATCATAATTAATATCTAAATCTTTTCCATATGCATTTACATTTTGACCAAGTAAAGTTACTTCTTTATAACCAAGAGTCTTTAATTTTTCTACTTCTCTTATAACATCTTTAGGATTTCTACTTCTTTGCTTTCCTCTAGTATAAGGAACTATACAGTAAGTACAAAACTTATCACAGCCATACATTATATTAACCCAAGCCTTATATTTACTATCCCTCTTAACGGGAATATCCTCAATAATATCTCCCTCACAGCTATATACTTGAACCTCTAGACTCCTACTATTCATGGCCTTTTCTAAAACTGAAGGAAGTTCATGAATATTATGAGTTCCAAATACAATATCGAGCCATTTATATTTATTAAGAATTTCCTCAACAACACCCTCTTCTTGAGCCATACATCCACATATTCCTGCAATTAAAGAAGGTCTTTCTTCTTTCATGTGTTTAATTCTACCTATCATCCCAAATACCTTGTTATGTGCATTTTCCCTAATCGCACAAGTATTAAGTAAAATCAAATCAGCTTTTTCCATGTCATCCACTTCTTTAAAACCCATTTCTTCAAGTATTGCCCTTATATTTTCAGAATCATGGACATTCATCTGACACCCATAAGTTTTAATATGATATGTTTTTCCTAAACCTAATTTTCTTAAATTATCTGAAATTTCATATTTTTTAGTTTGAACTTTATTTTTAGTTCTAACTTTTGCTTTTTCTCGTTCTGGAGTCAACATATAAATCACTTCTTTTCCTTTAAAAATAATAACACACTTAACACTTTTATTCAATATATTAAATATTCAATAGCTACTTTTATTTGCGAACTTCTTATGTAGTAATATTTATTTTTATATCATATTTTCCTTTACTGCACAAAAAATGTAGACACTACTGCCTACATTTACTATATCAGCCCATTTAAACTTCCAAAGTAGCAATCAATATCATCGGTTTGCATTCCGTTTGTTCATAAAAATACTTACCAACTTTATCTCTAATACCAAGTTTAACCTTAGCAAAATCTACATAACTGCCTTTTGTGTGTTCTTTGATTACTTCTAAAGATATTCTTTGAGCTTCTTTTATCAAATCAATATTTTCTTTTACATATATAAAGCCTCTAGTTAAAACTTCAGGCCCAGCTAAAACCTCTTTAGTTTCCTTATCTAATGTGGCAGTAATAATAACAATACCATTGCCACTTAATAGTTCTCTATCTTTAAGAACAAGCTCACCTACATCACCAGAACCTAATCCATCGATTAAAATATCATCGACTGGAACTTTAATACCATTATCTATAAGTTTACCATCTTCAAAATAAGCAACTTGGCCATTCAATTTAAGTAAAATATTTTCCTCACTCATACCAACTTTTTTAGCAACTTCCGCATTAGCCACCTGATGACGATATTCACCAATAACTGGCATATAATACTTTGGATTCATAAGATTTAACATAAGCATCAAATCCTCAGAAGATGCATGATATGACAAATACTTTTTCCTAGAAAGTTCTATGACATTTGCGCCTATTTTAGCTAAAACATCAAATATTTTAGTGGCAGTTCTTTCCATTCCATCATCAATTGTCGAAGCAAAGACAACTGTATCATCTTGGGTAATGGTTATAAACTTATCATAACCTCTAACTATCCTCTTTAAATTAGAAAAAGCTTTTTCCCTTTCATCAGAAATAATAATTACTACTCTTTTATCATTGACATGTGATATAGTTTTAATGCGTTTCTTATCAAAATCAACATATTTCATATCAATAGCTTTTAAAATAACACTTTCAAGCCTTTTACCCAAAATAACTACATTCCGATTAGTATTTTTAAGTTCATTAAATAACTCTTGAATTCTATAAAGCTGTGTTTGATAGACATTATATAAAATTCGTCCATCATTCCTGTTTAATATTTCACGAATCAAATCACTCGTTCGATGGTTTGGTGAAGTATATCCTTTTCTATCAGCATATAAAGATTCTGAAAGCAAACATAATACACCTTGCTTTCCAACATATGCGAGTTTACCAATATCAGTTTTATAATTTCCAAGCATTGTCGAATCAAAAATAAAATTACCTGTATAAAATATAGCTCCATCAGGTGTATATAACACATAACCTACCGCATCAGGTACTGTATGTGTAAGCGATATAGGGAAAATTGCATTTGCGCCAAAATTAACCTTTCTATGTGGTTTTAGTTCGATTAAATTTTTTACACTTAAATTTTCAAAAATAAATTCATCTTTTATAACTTCTAAAGTAAATTTAGTACCATATATTTTAATATCTGGAATTTCCTTAACTATTTCCGTTAAAGCCCCCATGTTATTATCATGACCGTGTGTAATAAAAATACCCTTAACATTCTTTAAATTGTTTTTTATATAATCGTAATTTGGAATAATATAATCTACTCCAAGCATCTTGTCATCAGCGTAC
The DNA here is from genome assembly GCA_900318075.1 of uncultured Bacillota bacterium. Lineage (GTDB taxonomy): Bacteria > Bacillota_I > Bacilli_A > RF39 > UBA660 > Coprosoma. The sequence goes on from ONJI01000021.1 coordinate 11,489, forward strand.
TTTAAACCTGCATCAAAAACAAATATATCTTTATCAACTTCCACAACATACATATTTTTTCCGTTTTCATTAAGTCCGCCAAGACCAAAAATTTTAATTTTACTCATTTTATCTCCTTTCTTTAAAATTCAAAAGCCAGAGTAATTATATCAAAAAAGCATATAAAAAGCAAACTAAAAGGGCTTCATTAATATTTACAATAATGAATAATTTAAAAAAACACAACTCGTGTTAAAAATTATAATTCCTTATATATAAAAAAACATTTATAGTTTTTCTATAAATATTTTTTATTAAACATTATTTATGTATTTCAATCAATAAATAACATTTTTTACTCAAAGCTTATAATTACATAGATTTTGGTATATAAATTCCTAAAAGTGACAATAAACTCTTTAACACTTTATTGTTAAATGAAAGAACTATATCATAGTCATTTTTAATATCATCATCTATATCAGTCATCCTATTTTCTACATAGAAATTATTGGCAAGTACTGAAAGTTCATATACATAATTTGCAATATAATGAGGTTTTCTTTCTCTAGCAGACTGATCAATTACGACTGGGACATCTATCAGTTTAAGCCTCAAATCTCTATCTATATCATTATATATATTATCCGATAATAAGCCATTATTACTAGAAAGAAGTTTACTGATTCGAAGATAAGTATATAAAATATAAGGGCCAGTTTTACCATTTACTTCACTAAACTTTTTGATATCAAATATATAATTTCTCGACATATCATTTTGTAAATCAGCAAATTTTATAATCGAATTTACTATTTTATCTAAGTCCTCTTTATCCATTTTTTTGTTTTCTTCTCTTAAATTTATAAACTCTTCCCTTACTTCACTGATTAAATCATCAAGTTTTAAAGTTCCCCCACTACGGGTTTTAAATGGTTTATTATCTTTACCATTTACTGTTCCATATCCATGATGTTCTAAGCCCTTTTCATATATGTGGGCTTTACGTGCCACTCTAAAAACTTGCTCAAAATGTAAACTCTGTCTATCATCTGTAACATATATAATATCATCAGGATCAAAATCTTTTTTTCTCTGCCAAATGGTTGCTAAATCAGAAGTACTATACAAATAAGCTCCATCGCTCTTTTGTAAAATCAAAGGAGGAACATCTACTTTGTCACTATCTTCCTTGACATCTATTATTTTAGCCCCATCATCTATTCTGACAAGACCTTTACTTTCTATATAAGGAATCATTTCATCAAAATACTTATAAGCATCAGATTCCCCATACCAATAATCAAAATCTACAGATAAATACTCGTAAAGTCTTTTAATATCATCAAGAGAAATTTTCATTATCTTCTTCCATAAATATACATACTCTTCATTTCCATCTTGAAGTTCTTTAGTTATCTTATGACACTTTTCTTTAACATCATCATCCTCTTTGCATAAAGCACTTACTTTAGGATAAGTCTTATTTAGATACTCTAAATCAAATTCTATATCCTCATATTTAGTATTTGGAAAATCATTAATTATACCATATATAACTTGACCCATCTGAAGTCCGATATCACCTAAATGGACATCGCCTATTACCTTATTACCTTTAAATTTTAATATATTGTAAATTGCCTGTCCGATTATTGCTGTACGTAAATGTCCTACATGTAATGGTTTAGCTACATTAGGTCCACCATAATCAATAACTATCGTACTTTGTTCTTTAGTACATCCTAAACTATCCTTAGTAATTAACTTTCTTAAAGATTCATTTATAAACCTATCTGACACACATATATTTATAAATCCCGGTTTAGCAAGCTCAACACTTTTAAAATAGAAAGAAAAATCAGACATTTTTTTAATTTCAGATATCACTTCCTCGCCTATTACCAAAGGTGCTTTATGATAAGTTTTAGCTAAACTAAATAAATTATCACACTGAAAATCCACAAATTCTTCTTTAGATTTTACAACTTTAGGCTCCACTTCATAGCCAATTTTTTTAAAAGCCTTATTCAAAATACTTTCAAGTTCATTATACATATTATTCCTCCTAAAATAATAAAATAATTCTATAAAATAAGGACGAGTATAACCCCGCGGTACCACCTTAATTCATAGAATTCCTATGCTCTTTCGTCTTTAACGCAGATCTACGTTTTAAGCTTAAAAGGTGCGTTCATAAGTAAATATTATTAGTTTCCACTAACCACTAACTCACTATAAATATTAAACCTTATTACTATTCCTTCGTCATCACTTTGACCATATTATAAAAAAATATATTTTTTTTGTCAAGAAAAAGGGTTATCTAAGATAACCCTTTGCAAAGCATATTATTAAGCTTGAGATGCTGTAAATGAAACATTGACAGTAATAGATTCACTAGAAGCCAAACTAGTAACCTCAGTATCTTTAAATTTAGCAGTTACTTTAATATTAGATGATCCATTAGTTGCTGCTAAACTTGCAGATGGAGTAAAACTTCCTATAGTAAACTCAATATGTCCAGCATCACTTGTACAAACTGTACTAGTTCCAGAACCTGTACAAGAACCTCCAGTTGTAGCTGTCATTGTAGGAGTACCTAAAGTTGCATCTAAACTACCTGTATTTAAAATAGTTAAAGTATATTCTACTTTATCTCCTGGTTGATTAAGTGTAGCACTTAAAGTCGCACTTTGATTAGTAGGATAAGCAATTGTTCCTCCTGAAGGTGCAGTTGTTCCACCCGCTCCTGTCGTAGTAGAAATAACACCTGCTCCACTAGTTTTTGAAGTATCATATTGTACATTCCAGCTAGAATTAATAGTTGCTGTACCATTAATTGTAAGTGCCGTACTAAATGCTGCATAAGCTACTGCCATAATTACCAAAACCCCTAATAACATTGCAATCATCGCATTTTTATGATTATTTCCCATATAAATTCTCCCTTCCTTATCATAACTAAAATATATCATAACTTCTTTCCACGCGCAATATCATTTTTGTAACTTTACAAAATATTACACTAAAAAATAAAGTAGTATGATAATACCTAATATAATTCTATAATACCCAAAAGCTTTAAAATCATGTTTTTTGATATAATTCATTAAAAATTTAATAACAAACATCGACGTAATAAAAGCTGTCACCATGCCGACAAGTAAAATTGTAAGCTCTAACCCTGTAAAGTTGAAAGAAAATTTAAGTAGCTTAAGTAAGCTCGCGCCAAACATAACCGGAATTGCCAAAAAGAAAGTAAACTCCGCTGCTGTAGTCCTAGATACTCCAATTAAAAGCGCACCAACTATTGTTGCTCCAGATCTAGACGTTCCTGGAAATATTGCAGCAATTAACTGAAATATTCCAATAAGTAAAGCTGTATTATAAGTAATCTCCGTAAGTGAAGTGATTTTAGCTTTACGGTTTTTATTTTCAATCACAATAAATAGAATACCAAATACTATTAAGGCAATTGCTACACACACCGGATTATAGAAAAGCCTCTCAAATACCTCATCAAATAAAATTCCAATAACAGCAGCCGGAATACACGCCACTATTATTTTTCCCCAAAGGGAGATTATATTCATATCTATTTTGACCTTTCCCTTATCTTTATATAATGGCCATATCTTATTCCAAAATAATATTACAACCGCCATAATTGCTCCAAGTTGAATTACGACCTCAAACATATTGTAAAACTCTTTAGAAACATCTAATTTGATAAATTCATTGAGCAAAATCATATGACCCGTACTGCTTATTGGAAGCCACTCTGTAATACCTTCAACAATACCAAAAATAATTGCTTTTATAATAAACATTATTTACCCTCACATTCTATATTTTCTTCTTTCATTTTATTGAAAAACTTCACCACGTTTTTCTTTAATTTAAATTCTTTTAAAATATTATTATCTATTTTTTGTACATCTAAAGCGTATTTAATCTCAAATTCATCTTGATTATTCTTAGATATATATACTTTAATATTATCATCATATTTTTTATTATAACTATCATTTGCTTCTTTTATATTTTTTAAAGTGTCTTTTCCATCTTCATCAAGCGCCTTATAGTTTTTAGTAATAGTTGCCTTTTTAATCACATCTTCGTTATCATAAACTACATTTATCCTAGTAGAATCAGTTAAATGAAATGTCTTAGTTTCATATTTGCACGTTTTACTAAAATCATAATTTTGTGTACACCCTGTTAAAGCAAAAATTAAAGCTAGCATCAAAAAATATTTTTTCATGAAACCTCCTTTGGTTCTATTAAAGATAAAGACACTTTCTGTTTGTCATATAAAATATCATCGACATAACAATCCACAATATCTCCAACACTCACTACTTCCATAGGATGTTTAATAAACTTATTTGTAAGCTTTGATACATGAGCTAGGCCATCATTATGAAGTCCAATATCAATAAAAGCTCCAAAAGGTGTTACATTTCTAACCGTGCCCTGAAGTTTCATTCCAGGTTTTAAATCTTTAAGCTCCAAAACATCACTTCTGAGAAGTGGTTTTGGCATATCATCACGTGGATCTCTATTAGGTTTTTTTAAAGACTTAACTATATCTTCTAAAGTATATTTATCTGTATCTAAAATAGACGCATATTCATCAATATTGATATCTAATTTTACATTAAACTCATCTGTACCAATATCCTTTATATCGAGATTTAGTAACTCTAAAAGTTTCAAAACTATACTATAACTTTCTGGATGGATGGCCGTTCTATCTAAAACATTATCGCCTGTTACCCTAAGAAAGCCAACTGCTTGCGTGTAGACTTTATCAGAAAAAAGCTTTTTAATCTCATCCCTACTTTTTATTTTTCCATTGTTATCCCTATAATTAACTAACTTATCAATTGCCATTTTAGTAAGACCAGAAACATATTTAAGTAAAGATTTACTCGCTGTATTTACATTAACTCCGACATTATTGACTGACTTTTCAACTACAAAATCCAAAGATTCCCTAAGTTCTTTGTTCGGAACATCATGTTGATACATGCCAACCCCAATACTCTCAGGCTCTATTTTAACAAGCTCTGATATAGGATCTTGGAGTCTTCTTGCGATACTGATTGCACTTCTTTCTTCTACATGTAAATCCGGAAACTCAGAAATTGCAAGTTTACTTGCAGAATATACAGAAGCTCCAGCTTCATTAACCAAAATATATTCTACTTTTCGTTTCGCATCCTTTATAATTGAAGCCACAAATGCTTCACTTTCACGAGATGCTGTACCATTACCAATTGCAATAATATCAATATTATATTTATCTATTAAATCAAGTAAGACTTTTTTACTTTTTTCCTTTTCATTTTTAGGCTCATGTGGATATATAACCTTGATATCTAACATTTTGCCAGTAGTGTCCACAACCGCCAATTTACAGCCTGTTCTAAAAGCCGGATCAAAACCTAAAACAACTTTTTCCTTAATAGGTGGCTGCATAAGTAATTTTTCTAAATTAAGACCAAAATTCTGAATTGCATCAATATTAGCTTTTTCTGTAAGTTCACTTCTTACTTCCCTTTCTATTGAAGGAAAAATAAGCCTTTTATAACTATCCTTTATTGCCTCCTCTATGATGTAATTTAAAGGGCCTTCCTTTTTAATCATTTTTTCTTTTAAAAATTTAATTATCTTATCATTATCTACTTCAATTTTAACAGAAATTATTTTTTCTTTTTCGGCTCTATTAATAGCCATTACTCTATATTCTTTTGCATACTTAACTTTTTCACTAAAATCATAGTACATGTCATAGAGTTTATTAACATCGGTAGCATCTTTCTTTTTCTTGCACGTAATAACTCCATCATTAAAAACTAATCTTCTAATCCACTTTCTAAAATATGCGTTATCACTTATCCATTCAGCTATTATATAACCGGCTCCTTCTATCGCTTCTTCCTTAGTTTTGACATTCTCATTTAAATAAGGCTGCACCAAAGAATCTAAATCTTTAGTCGTATAGCTCATAATTTGTTTAGCAAGGCCTTCAAGCCCATTTTTAATAGCCTCAGTTGCTTTAGTTTTCTTTTTTTCTTTAAATGGTCTATATAGGTCTTCTACTTCAACGAGCTTAGAAGCACTCATTATCTGATCTTTTAATTCATCAGTAAGTAGACCTTTTTCATCAATTAACCTAATGACATCTTCTTTTCTTTTTAAAAGATTTACCTCATAATCGTAGACTTCACTAATCTGTCTAATCTCTTCTTCATTTAAATTTCCAGTTACTTCCTTTCGGTATCTAGCAATAAAAGGAATAGTATTTCCATCCTCAAGCAATTTTAAAGTTTTAGATACCTGATCTTTTTTTATTTTTAAATTTTCACTAATTTCTAAAATGATTTTTTCGTTCATACTTTTACCTTCCCTATAATATTATACCGTTTTTAACTATAAAAGCAAATAAAAACCACAGTATTTTACACTGTGATTTTTACTTATTTAAATATTTATTTCCTACATATTTATCAGATAAAGATGCTTTTTTAATCGCCTTAAAGCCATATTTTTCTTTTATCTCGTCCACTGTTTTTTCCAATATCTTATTATCTTCTCTAATATCATAGTTTTCAAATAAAGATGTTTGATGATTAGAAATATCCACCAGTCCATCAAGCCTAACCCCTATTAATCTAATACCATCATCCGTATCCATCTCATCTAGTATTTCTTTAGATACTTTATAAACCTCTTCTGTAATATTAGTTGCGTTAACTAATCTTTTTTGATGACTTTTCCTTTTGAAAAACTTATCCTTTAAAGTAACTACTACCACATACGCATATTTTTCTTGTCTTCGAAGTCTTAAAGTAACATTTTCTGATAAAGCTAGTAAATACTGATATAATTCTTCTTTAGAAGAAATATTATGATCTAAAGTTGTCTCATTACCTATTCCCTTAGGATCAGCCGGCACAGAGTTCACAAAATCACTACCTATGCCGTTAGCTGCTCTTATCATATCTATAGCCATATTTTTAAAATATTTATACATTTTTTTCTCATCAGCATGTGCTAAATCATAAATAGTATTTATATTTAAATTGTGAAGCTTAATAGCCGTTTTCTTACCTATGCCAAATAAATCATCGATAGGTAATGGCCACATTTTATCTTGAACTTCATTTTTATACAAAGTATGAACCTTATAAGGTTTAGAAAAATCAGAAGCCATCTTCGCACATAGTTTATTATTTGCAATACCAATATTTACCGTAAAACCCAATACATCATAGATTTCTTTTTTTAGCTTATAAGCAAAATCTATTTCGTTACCATATAGATGTCTAACTGGCGTATAATCCAAAAAGCACTCATCAATACTCATCGGTTCAATATCTGGTGTATATTTTTTAATAAGATCAAACATACTATCACTCATTTTTTTGTAATAATTATAATTTGGTGGATAAGTTCTCAAATTAGGACATTTTTTTCTAGCCGAATACAATGTCTCACCAGTAACTACACCTTTCTTTTTAGCCGGCATAGACTTAGCTAAAACAATTCCTCTTCTAGAAGCCTCATCACCACCAATAACCGCATATGACTTTCTAATATCATATTTATAACCTTCTTTAAGCATGAAAACTGCCGTCCATGATAAAAAAGCGTTATTGACATCTATATGCATTATGATCTTTTCCATGAAACCACCTATATCCATTATAGCACGAACAACTGTTTTGAAAAAGAGAAAGATGTTTTTTTATCTTTCTCTATATCCAATATAATATTCTTTAAAATGAAACCCTTCCGTTTTCAAAGCTGTATACATTACTGCCTGTATTACATCGTTAGTAAATAGTTTTAGATTAGCTCCATCTCTAACCATATCGACTAAAACTTTATACATTTTATTCCTATCTGCAAGTAACATATCTAAATAAAGTGAATCTCCAACAAACATCGTATTATTAGGTTCACAGTCATCATCAAACATCTTTTTAATATCTGCAAAAGCGACAAACGGTTTCCTAGCTCTTGCCATATAATTAACTTTCAAAATATCAGCAACCGGCTTCACTCTTTTTTCAGAACCACTAGAACATAAAGCTGCATTCATTCCTAAATCTGCAATATTTTTAAAAAGACTTTCATTATTTGAAGTTACCCTAGTATCATCAAAAGGCAAAAGCGTACAATCTACATCAAAAACCGCATATTTAATACCATTTTCATATAATTTTGGATAATTAATGTCATATACAGTTGGTAAATAAGAATCTGGTTTAAAAGCATCTATAATTTTTAAACCCATACTATCATCCCTTCAGGTGATATATTATATCACCAATTATCAAAAATATATAATTTATATAAATAAATTTTCAAAATTTTCAGCCATTTCTTCTAAATAATCAAATCTTTTCAGCTTATAAATCCATTTACTTGGAATTTCATTAAATCCATATAATATACCAGCTATTGAACCTGCAGTAGCTCCTATTTTATCAGTGGCCCCACCTAGATTAATAGATCCTACTATTGCTTCTGAATAAGAATTGGTTTTTAGAATTATCCACATCGCAGATTCCAAAGTATATATTACATAGTCAGTTGACTTTAAATCATCTATCCTTAAATTGCTGATATTTGTCTTTAAAAGCCTATTATAATAAGCAATAGTATCTTCATCAAAATACGAAGAAAAATCTAAACATTTAATCATATTATAACTGGCAAGCTTATCCTTACCATTTAATATGAATAATAAATAACTTACGTATATATAGCACCCTAAAATACTTACTTCATTCGCATGTGTAATTGAAGAAGCATTTTTAACTATATTAAATATTTCGTAATCTTTAAGTTTATTAAAATGACAATATAAAGCAATTGGAAACATTCGTATTAATGAACCATTATCATTTGAATCAATATCAGTTAAACCACATTTAACTGCATCACCTTGTATTTTCAAATACCTATTCAATGCCTTTTTAGTAGTAGTACTAATATCAAAAGCTTTACCAATCGCCGTATATTCTCCTTTGCCCACAAAGTTACAAAATCTACTTGCCATATCATCGAAATTTATTTTTCCACATTTTATAATAGAATCCATAGTCGCCAGAGTCATCGAAGTATAAGTAGACCATACCCCTTCTGGCACATCATAACTTCCATAACCAATCATAGAAGTTACTGGATCATTAAATAATCGTTTACGCTCTATAGATTGTAAAGGAACACCCATCGCATCGCCAACTGCTAAACCTATAAGGCCATCTTTTATCACTGACATATTATCACCATATTTATTATAACACAGTAAAATAAACTTTCCTAAAAGAGTATACGCCTACTTTACATTGCACACTCTCTTTCTATATATTTCATAATTACTTTAACTATATAAGAAATCTCATCTTCTGTAAGCTCTCTATACATTGAAATATTATGCCATTTAAAAAGGCACCTGCGGCAGCATGTTCCTGTTGCATGCTGAGCTATAAAAACCGGATGCACTTGTCTCATCGGTGTCTGCTTACCATCATTTTTAGGATAAGCTGGTTTTAATCTTTCATTTATAAAATCATAAGCATGCCTTTCTACTAGACATATTCCCTTATTTTTTACATATTCTTTCATCTTTGAATTTAAATGAAAACTAGATCTAAATTTTGAATGTTCTAAACTATCAAACAATTCATTTAAATTTTTATACATAAAAAATCACACCTACCAAATCAATTATAGCAAAAAAAAGACATAACATCTATTTTGTATATGTCTTAATTTTTGGTCTCGATATAACTAATTCTAAATTACCTTCTGCAGTTTCTTCAGTTAAATACTCAAAATTAGTTAGAAAATCTGAAAACTGCTGTAGATATCTTTGATTTCTTTCTTGTTCATAATTTCTTTTTTTAAAAGAATAAGCACCCAAAATAGCCACGGCTTTTGTGTTAGCTGAAACTAACGCTAATTTACGAATCATATTATCTGGCCTAACAAATGGCATTTGTGAATATACCACATCAACCGGCATGTAGTTAGGATCAATTAAAATATTATCCAAAACATCCTCTGTACAAATTCTAAGAGATTTAATATGTCGCCTACCATCTTTATATGAAAAACCGAGATAATCAGACACAGTATTAAAATTATTGTCAGTAATTTCTAAAAGTTCGTGTGTTTGCGTTTCATAACCATAATTTTCAAGAACATTTTCTAAAAACTGTGCATAATCCACTAATAGTTTTGTTTTTCTATTATACATTTGAATTCCCCCTCAAAAACATGGATATACTAACACAAATTAAAAATAAAGTCAAATAAAAAGTTAGGCTACTCTAGCCAAACTTTCACCTTTAATTTCAGCATTTAATCTGTTTATAATTTCCCTATTACTAATTTTTACTATGTCATAATCATTACCTGGATCTACAACAATCACAGAAGCATTTTTACTAACACTGTCAATATCACGCACTACTGCCATGAAAATTACTTCATATTCAGACTGCATATTATATCTTCTATTGATATCATCAATAATTTCAGCACTTTTTAGATCCATAGATAGCATAACAATATATCCAGCTTGATTTATAGCCCTAGCAATAGCATTATAAACATTAATAAAATCTAAAAGTTTCAAATCACTATTTCGATTTTTTTGGGCATATTCATTATCTATTGAATAAATAACTAAACCCGAAAATTTGTTATCAAAATTATCAAGCATTTTTAAAATTCGTTTTAATTCAATAGCTCCCATATGATCATCAGTGGCTTTCCCATAAATAAACGCCCCAGTATTAAAACTTTCAGCTTGACATCTAGCTGCATTACTAACGAAAATATCCTCTTCCTTAGACTTGCTAGAATCCTAACATGTAAGCACAACAATATCAGTATTTTGTTTTTTCAAAGCACCTATATCACTACTATCCAAAATTGCTCCATCTGAAACTTTTTGAATAACTAATCTTTCATCATCCCCTGCTGTCTTACTTTCCATTTCTGCTTGAATTGCCTCTTCAATTTCTGGATTAATATTACGCTTTGCATATGAAGCAACCTGTTTAACCATACTAGTTTTTAAAGATTTTGGATTTTCTTTAGGTAAACTTACCTGATTAGCAGGATTAAGCATTACACTACTTTTTTTAACCGAAACGCCAATTTTTCTACTTTTTATAGACTCCAAAAATATAGTTTTAAGATTATTATATGTATTTAAAATTCTTTGCAGTTCTTTAGCATATTCTGCACTTTCAGGATTAAATGTAGGCCATTTTATAACTTGTCTTTGAAACGTGCCATTTACCTGAATAGGTATCGTCCAGCCACTATTATCTCTTTTTATAAATTTATTTTCTAAACAAGCTGCATTTAATGATCCTTCCAAGTAATCAAGACTTTTATTATAGACATTTACCCAAGATTTAATATAGTCAATATATTCTTCTTTCCTTGGAATAGATATAATATTAAAAGAAGTACTATTTGGTACACTAACTAAAACTTCTCTTCCACGAGTTTTTAAAAACCTTCCAGCTTTTAGCTCTGAATCTATCCATTTTATATGATCGCTAACTCTACGGAAATCATCGAAACTGTCGATTTTTTCAACATCAATTCTATTTAATAGCGTTGCCCCTTGTTTTTCTTGAACTATCATATCATCACCCACGCTTTATATCCTATATAAATTATACATCTCCTTTACACCTAGTGTCAACAATTAAATATAAACTAGCAAATAAAATTAATATATTTTTTACCATCTAATTCGTTTTGTAATATTGTAAAATAACGCTGTAAAAAAGTTAAAAAGCAATACAGCTATTAGTAATAGCACACTTATTATAAGAAACAACTTAGGTGTTAAAATAACAAGCGAAAAGAACTCTCTCATAAATATGACTTCAAATGCAAATATAAAAAATAAAGATATAAATAATATTCTTCTAAGTTTATTAAAAGGAACACTTATTCTATATAGAAGCATAAAACCTGTTATAGCCGTCATTATAACGCACAATGTTGATACTTCATCTTGTGAAAGTCTGACAAATGAAGATAAAACCATAATTATAAGTATATTAGATACGATAGTAAGAGCTGTTGGAATTGACTTCTTAAGAACATTTATAACTATCTTTCCATTAATTCTTTCATTATTAGCTTCAAGCGCTAAAACAAATGACGGAATACCTATCGTCACCACACTAGTTAAAGTAAGCTGTATTGGAATGAAAGGATAAGTTTGACCTAAAAACATAAAAATTATTGCAAGTATTGTCGCATAAGTAGTTTTACACAAAAACAAAGTTGAAGATCTTTGAATATTGTTAATACTTCTTCTTCCTTCAGAAACGACCTTAGGCATTGAAGAAAAATTAGAATCCAGTAGTACTAACTGAGATACATTTCTCGCCGCATCACTACCACTATTCATTGCTACACTACAATCAGCTTCCTTTAAAGCCAACACATCATTAACACCATCTCCAGTCATAGCTACCGTATGACCATTAGCTTTTAAAGCTAAAATGATATCTTTTTTCTGATTTGGTGTTACTCTACCAAAAATGTTGTATTCACCTACCAAATCATTAATCGATGATTTAGTTCTGCTCATATCTACATATTTTATATTATCAAGTCCAACTCTCCTAGCCACAGAGGCTACCGTTTTAGGATTATCGCCTGATATTAATTTAATATCAACGCCTTCTTCTTTAAAATAATTTAAAGTAACTCTAGCTTCTCTTCTAATTCGATCACTGATTATAATTAAAGCCATTGGCATTAAATCACTAGGTAACTTTTTATTAAGTTTACTATTACTTTTGGCAAGTAAAACTACCCTACTACTGGCATATTCTTCAAGTTCCTTAATCTTATGTGAATTATTAATAATTATATCTGGTGCCCCGATTACATAACTAATCCCTTCAAAAGAAATTCCAGACCATTTATTTTTAGAAGAAAATGGTACGATTTCCAAAACATTATAATCATTCTTACGTCCATACTTTTTACTAATAGCTTCCATTGTTTGATTATCGTTTTCCATGTGATACCCTATAAGACCAAGAGCATCAGTTATATCACTCATAGTAGTACCATTCAAAGGAACTAACTTTGATACTTCCATTTTCCCTTCAGTAATGGTCCCCGTCTTATCTAGACAAATAGTATCTACTCTAGCTAAAGTCTCAATACAATAAAGTTCTTGAACCAGTACATTATAGTCAGCAAGTCTAATAACACTAATAGCCAAAACCGTACTTGCAAGTAAGACTAAACCCTCCGGAATCATTCCTATCAAAGCCGCTACCGTCGAAATAATCGCATCTGATAAAACTGCCTCCTTAGCTTGATTTAAAAATAATAAAATTCCAATCGGTACTATGGCAATAGAAATATATTTGATAATTTTATTTATAAAATTCATAATTTCTGAATTAATTTTTTTAATATACTTTGCTTCTAATGAAATTTGGGAAGCATAATTGTCTTTACCCACATGAATTGCCTCAGCTAAACACGTACCACTAACAACAAAACTACCAGAATATAATTTAGAACCATTTTTTTTAATAACAGATTCTTCCTCACCAGTAATCAAAGATTCATTAACAAGTAACTCGCCAGATAAAACTTGACTATCAGTAGGAATTTGATTTCCAGCTTTTAATTTTAAAATATCACCCAAGACAATTTCATAAATGCCTATTTCTTTTTCAACACCGTCTCTAATGACACGCGTTTTGCTTTCATTTAATAATGATAATTTGTCAACTATAAGTTTACTTCTTATTTCTTGAAAAGTACTAATCAAAGTATTACATACAACTACCCCAAGAAAAAGTAAGTTTTTATATGATCCTGCAAAAAATACAGCTAAAGCTAAACCAAAATTTAAAAAATTAAACAAAGTAAAAAAATTATCAGCAATAATTTGTCCTATCGATTTAGTTTTAACATCAGATTTATAATTGATTAAACCTTTTTCCTCAAGCTTTAAAACTTGTTCTTCAGTAAGACCCTTAATTTTTTCCATGGTATCACATCCTAAATCAATTTTATCATAAATAAAGTAATCTTTAAATACTAAAGCACACAATAATCAATAGACAAAATTTTCATTCATTTTTCCTTTACAATATCAGTAAAATATTATATAATGTATTTACGCAGGTGTAGTACAACGGTTAGTATATGGCCTTGCCAAGGCTAAGATGCCGGTTCGATTCCGGTCACTTGCTCCATTTGTAAACAAGTTACGATACAATGTACCGTAACTTTTTATTTTTTTATATATTCAAGATTAAAGGGATTGAATGAATAAAATAAAGATAATATCCGCTTACTAAAAGAAAGGCTTTTTATTCTTAAAATAAACCATAAAAAAAGAAAACTTTTAAAGTTTGCTTATCACTCTACTTTTATATTATTGTAGTTAATATTCAAATCCCACAATATAAAAATTTTCTTTTAATAATTCATTATATTTTTTACTATAAGATTTAACAAAATCATCTTTTTGCAATATTATTTATATCTATCTTTGTTTTTAAAGATGTACCACACATTTCACAACATCTCTCGTCTAAGAAAGATACAAAATCATTACCAATTATATTTTTTAACAAAGCAAATAATTCATTGTTTGGATCTATTAATTTTATTGCTTGATAATTGGCAAGTATTTCCTCAAATTGATAATCACTACTTGAAAAATATTCACACCCATGGCCAAAAGTTTTTTTTGTTTTAAAAGCATTACTATTATTATCTTTAATACTTACTAGGCCATATGTAAATGATTGACCATCATATATAGAATCAACTATATCTTCCATCATATGAATTAAATCAAGCTGCCTACTTTGCGGTTCTTGCTGAGCATCATTCATTTCATTTAAATTATTATCATAAACATTTACATCTTCATCGCTAAAGCTTTGAACTAATTCTACCTTTTTTCTCTCACACAAATCTAAAAATTGAACTATTAAACTTGTGTTATCTTTATTTGTCATAAAACTTCTTTTAAATGAATCATATTCATTTGGCACTTGAAAACTCAAATAATTATATGACAATAGATGCGTAAGTTCATGAAAAAACGTTTCTATAGACAAATTATTTATATAAATAGTATTTTCATCCGGGCTAAAATAAGATTTCTCTTTTGACGGATCTAAAATAATATTAATATTAGGATCTTGCTTCTTTAATAGTAATAGTTGTTCAAACACACCATCAGATAAATCTTTATCACTCTCTTGAGATAAAAAATATGAATACACTAACATTTTCTTAATATTCTCATCTGGAAACAAACCTAATAAATCCTCTATTTTAAACATGTAAACCATTCACCCTCCTAGTGTAATTATACCATATTTTAAAGTTTATTAATATAAAATTCAAATATGTTATCTTATTATTTTAAATTGTTTTAATCTCCTCTAAATTAGCCATAATTAATTCGGTTGAGAGCTTTATAAACTCATCAACATTATCCATATTAAAAACCATATCTTTATGTACTTTGCTATTTTCATATATTTGCCTAGTTTTATTAACAATTAAACTAATCTTGTTCATATCTATCTCATCAATAATACTTTCCATTTTTGGAAGTTTAGCATATAAAAAATTAATATTTAAATTGTATCTTTTAACTATTTCTGAATTGATATTTGTATAATCATTATAAATATACATTATAGCCATTTCACCCTTACAATTTACAACCGTTCCATCAAGTTTAGTTATCAAATTTTTTTCCTTATCATATATTTCGGGTATAAAGTATTTAAACCATAAATAATCAGTATATAAGTGAATATAATATCCAAGAACAAAGTCATCATTTAAACTATCCATATACTTAGCCAAAAATTTACCAATATTAGGGATGTCTGTATCTTTACTATCCAAAAAATGAGTGTATACCTTAGACTCACCAACCAACTTAGATATATCTGGAGCTATAGTACCAATTAATATTTTACTATTATCTCGCTTTAATTTTTTATTAAGCTCATTACACACAGCTATGTGTATCATAGATGATGCCATCTTTACACCTACCTTTTTTAGCTAACTACCCATCAAGTGGTCTTTTTTTCATCAATTTTTACTATTATCACACACTTATTATAACAAAAAATAAAGAAACTATAAAGTTTACCTATTATTTATAAATTTTATAGCCTCTGTCGCTGCTATAGCACCATCAGAAGCTGCCGTGACAAGCTGCCTTACATCTTTAACTCTATTATCACCAGCAACAAATATACCAGGCACATTGGTATGACAGTCTTCAGAAGCTATTATATATCCACTTTCATCTAAATTGATAACATTTCTAAAGTTTTCGTTTTCAGGAATTCGGCCTACAGCCACAAACAATCCAGAAACTAAAATTTCCTTCTTGCTACCATCATTACCACTTATTTCAATACTTTCAAGTCTATTATCGCCGTTTAATTTAGTGACATTACTATTATATATAAATTTTATATTATTTTTATTTTTAAGCGCATTCACTAATGCTTCTTCTCCTCTAAATTCATCTCTTCTATGAATTAGATAGACAGTTTTGGCAACATCAGTCAAATATAAAGCATCTTCCAAAGCTGTATTTCCTCCACCAACAACAGCAACATCTTTACCCTTATAAAAAGCACCATCACAAGTCGCACAGTAAGAAATTCCTTTACCAGTAAGTTCCAACTCTCTTGGAATCCCAAGTTTTCTATTTTCTGAACCAGTAGCTATAATTATCGTTTTAGTTTTATAAGAACCTTTAGTAGTCACTACCTCTTTAAAGCCTTCGCTGTCCATTATTTCTGTAACTTTTTCAAACTTTATTTCTGCACCTAAATCCTTAGCTTGATTATAAAGCCTAGTTGCAAAATCAAAACCGGAAATATTAGGATTAGCTGGATAATTATCAATACTTAAAGTATTTATAATCTGTCCACCATAACTAAGCGCTTCCAAAACTAAAGTTTTTTTCATCGCTCTTCTTGCATAAATACTGCTAGTAAGCCCTGCCGGCCCAGCTCCAACTATTATGATATCATACATTTAGTTGCCTCCAATTAAACTTTCGATTTCTTCCTTTGGCCTTAACCCAATACTCCTATCATATTCATTTCCATCTTTGAAAACAACTAAGCAAGGAATAGAAGAAACGCCATAATCTTCAGCAAGTTCTTCTTCATCATCAATATTGACAGAGACTATTTTATATTCATCATGCTCTCTTGCTAGTTCATTCAAAATAGGTCTAACCATTCTACAAGGTCCACACCAATCGGCATTAAAATCTACAAGTACCGGAATATTAGATTCCAATACTTCTTCCTTAAAATTGTCTTTATTTACATCTATTATTTCCATATAATTACTCCTTTTCTATATTTGCCAAAATTTTATAGGTTAATGAATATAGTGACATAACCTCTTTTTCATTCAAGTTAATACAATAACCCATTTTTTTAGGAATTTCCACAGCATCCTCCTTTAATTTTTGACCCTTTCTAGTAAGACTTACATTTACTATTCTCTCATCACTAACATCTCTTTTTCTAGTTATATAACCCTTAGCCTCAAGTTTTTTTAAAAGCGGAGTCAAAGTACTAGAATCAAGCATTAAAGTATTTCCAATTTCTTTAACATTGCTCTTTCCATGCTCCCATAGATAAAGCATAACTATATACTGCGTATAAGTCAAATTTAGTTTATCTAAATGTGGTGTATAATGTTTAATTATTTCTTTACTGCATAAATATAATGGAAAGCATAGTTGATTTTCTAATTTTAAACAATCATACTTCATATTAATCTCCTACAAAACTTCTAAGATTTTTTCTTCCATTTTCATAGGATCTTCGATAGGAGAAAGCCTGTAAACTACATTTCCTTCTCTATCCACCAAAAATTTAGTAAAATTCCATTTTATATCATTTTCTTTTTTAGTAGAATTGCTCATCTTCTCAACAGCCTTCATAACCATCTTATTTTTAAAACTAAAAATTTCTTCCTTTGGAGAATTCTCTTTTAGATAAGTAAAAATCGGGTCTTCATTTTCACCATTTACTTCTATTTTAGCAAATTGATCAAATTGGGTTTTATATTTACCAGTACAAAATTCATGTATTTCATCATCGCTTCCTGGAGCCTGATGACCAAACTGATCACATGGAAAATCTAATACTTCAAAGCCTTTATCATGATACTTTTCATATAACATCTCCAATGCTTTATATTGTGGTGTAAAACCGCAACCAGTTGCAGTATTAACAATAAGTAATACCTTACCTTTAAAATCATTTAAAAGAACTTCTTCTCCTTTTCTAGTTTTTGCTTTTAAATCATATATATTCATATACACCATCCTTTCATTTAATTTGTATACGATTTAATCGTAGCATATAAACATTAAATATTCAATACATTTACGTAAAATTTTTAAATTCATAATAACTTATATATATAAAAATCAACATACATGTTATAATAAAAACATAAAGTAGAGGTTGTGTTTTATGAAAAAAATGGTTAAAAAAATACTAATAATAATTGGCATCATTATTATTACATTAATTGGATTACTCATTTGGGCCGTCGCTAGAGATTTCAAACAAGAAGAAATATTAAAACAAGAGATAATAAACTATTCTAACAAAGACTTTATAAAAGATGATTTCCCAATTGATATCAAATCAAAAGGAGATTATGCTTATATTGAAAAAGCCATAAAAAAATATTATAAAGAACTCGCTGACAATATCAAAATCATCAATTACTATATTAACAGTGATGAACTTACAAACATTTTATCAATACAAAACCTAGAACAAGATAGGCCTAATTTTATAAAAAGTCACGCTGCTATTAATAAAATTAGAGATAAAACAACCAAAGCTATTGAAAACATTTCAAAATTATGTGAAAAAAATACCATAGATAATTTAATAAATAAAGACAAAATAGACGAATATAACTATGAACTATATTTAAATATTATGTATACTAATCAAGATATAAAACAATTAGAACAGACAAATAAAGAAATGGAAGAAATATCTAGTAACCTAACAGCTTTACTAGATAAGCTAGATGAAATATTAAACTTTTTTGAAGCAAACAATTATTCATGGATAAGTCAAAATGATCAGCTATACTTTGAAACTGACAATCTAGTTACCGCTTATAACTCGCTATATAAAGAACTTTTTGATATTTTAAACAAGTTCGATTATAACGAAATTTCAAATAATTCAAAAAATGAGCAATTATAAAAAGGACATAAGTCCCTTTTTAATGCACTCATTTAACTATTAATTCTATGTTCATCATATCACTTTCTAAAATATTTTACCATGTAAAAAGAAAAAACTAGAATACTCTAGTTTAATCAAGGACTAAATTAAATCATTTATTTTTTTTACCATGGTTTTTGGTTTACCATTAGGAGCTTTATAGTATGGAATATCAGATTCCGATAAAACAAAATCTCTACATCTTCTAACTATAAATTTATCTAGAAACTCTTTTCCACATTCATCAATATAGAAAATTTGAAAACCGTCAGTAATAAAATTATATTCCGAAATTTTCTTTTTTCTAATTTCAGCTTTCTCACAAATTAAAGGTGATAAATTTTTACAATCTTTACACTCGTGGATTAATACATCTCTAGCTAAACTATCACTTACTCTTATTAAACCGAGTTCTTTTAAAATAAAATCAAAATTATCGCGATCTATTGGTATACTTATAAAACATTTTCTAATTCTTTCTTTTAATGATAGAGCTCTATTTGGACTATTGCGAGTAACATTTTCATTAATGAAAAATCTTTCTTCAGGTTCGCCCTCATCTATCAATTTTTTTAAATAATTCATAGCGATATTAAAGCATTTAATATCTGAAACATCAATAGTATTTATGTTTTCAAAAGTAACCACATAATGTTTACCATACATTTCTATAAATCTATCAACAATTTCCAGCATACTTTTACGTACTGTTGGTCCAAGAATTGCTTCTATTCTACCACTAGTCACTTTATTAGTAACACCATTTTCTTTTATTAAAGCATAAAGTTCCATATCTTTCCTCCAAACTAACATGTATTATATATTAATTTTACAAAAAGTCAAATTAAAACTGTCATTAAAAGACAGTTTTAATTTATATCAATTGTTTTATTAGTTCTTTTGACAGTTTCTTTTGGTACCTGAACTTTTAAAACGCCATCTTTAAAACTAGCAGTTATTTCTTCATCGTTGACTTCTCCAACATAAAATTTACGTTCCATAGAGCCATAGAACCTTTCGTGCCTTATAAATTCTTTCTCATTTTCTTCATTTGAAGAACTAGTTTCCGCACTAATAGTTAGATAGCCATTATCATAATCAACTTTTACATTTTTTTTATCAATACCTGGCATATCTGCTTCAATGTAATAGCTCCCTTCCTTTTCGTAAATATCACATTTCATATTTTCTGTAGGAGTTAAAAAAGCATCAAACATACTGTCTAAATCGTACCTTCTTGGTAACATACGCATATTTATTCCTTCTTTCTATTACATCTTAATAATACCACTATTTTTAGCACTTGTCAATGGAGATTGCTAAAAAACGACAAAAAAATTAGAAATGACTATTTGATCATTTCTAACCTTTTAATCATTCGATCTCTACCAAGTAATTTCATAATATCATATAAATCAGGTGTCATACTCTTAGAAGTAAGTGTTACACGCACAGCTGTACTAAAATCAGCAATACTTCCTTTATAGCTGTCAGGATTTTCTCTATACTCTTTCATTTCACCAGCATATCCTAAATTAACTGCAACTTCCTTCATTTTATCAAACCAAACTTGTTTGTCATCCCCTTCATCATATCTTTCTAAATAAGATATGACAATATTTTTAATCTCATCTAAATCCGTAATATTCTGCCACTCATAACTAAGAGGATTATAAAGTTCATCATACATATACCAAATTTGATTTTTAACGTCACTAAAATAGGCAATATCTTTACGAGGCTTCTTCTGCTCTCTTTCAATATTGAATATAGATATTGAATAATCTTTATATTTAGTAAGTAATTGTTCAAGCTCACTATCATATTCTTTTGCATATTCCAAAGCTCTATCATAGACTTCTTTTGCTGAAAGTGTACTGATAAAATTCTTAGAAATGTTTATTAATTTATCATAATCATACATAGTCCCACCTTTAGGCATTTTACTAAAACTAAAATCAAAATCTTTGTAAGTTTTATCTTTATTTTGATTCATCCATATTTCAAAATTAGAATTAGTTATCGTAGCTAAGTAAAGAACAAGAGCTTCATTTGGAATTCCTTCTTTATGATAATAATCCACTGCAGCCCAAGGGTCTTTTCTTTTAGAAAGCTTTCTTCTCGTACCATTATCGTCAACCATCAAAGTTGAAATATGAGCATACTTAGGAAGATCAAATCCCAAATTAGTAAACAAATCTATATGTTTATCCAAACTGGCAAGCCATTCTTCACCACGGATAACATGCGTTGTACCCATTAAATGATCATCTACCGCATGAGCAAAATGGTAAGTAGGTAACCCATCAGACTTAATAATTGGAATATCTAAATTATTTTCTGGTATTTCCATTTTACCAACAATCTCATCTTTAAATTTTATTCTATGATTAGGATTTCCACGAGACTTTAATCTAATAATATATTTCTCACCATTTTTAACTTTTTCTATAACATCTTCCATATTAAGTTTTCTACATGTAGCCCATCTACCATAGTAACCAATCTGCTCTTTATTTTTAGTTTGGACTTCTTTTATATGTTCTACCTCATCCGGTGTGCAAAAACAAGGATATGCTTTATCTTCGATAATTAATTTTTTAGCAAAAGCTTTATATATATCTTCTCTTTTACTTTGAATGTAAGGACCATAGTCGCCAACTTCTCCATCTTTAGTTACACCCTCATCAAAAGTAATATCAAACTTATTTAAACTATCGATAATCATATCTATTCCATTATCCACAGTTCTTTTAGTATCAGTATCCTCTATTCTAAGATAGCAAACACCACCACTTTGCGATGCAAAAACTCTATCAACAAAACCAACATCTAAAGAACCCAAATGAACAAATCCAGTAGGACTAGGTGCAAGTCTTGTAACCATAGCACCATCTTTTAAAACTCTTTTTGGATATTTTTTCTCATAATATTCATAATCATGTTCAGTCTTAAGTAAAAAATCTGCATATTCTTTTCTATTCATTATATCACCTTCTATTATTTCTTATTACAATTTTTTAGATAATTATTAGGTATCATTACATTATAATCCATATACAAAGCTACATAAAACTATTTTGCATAAGACTAAAATATCATAACACACATCTCTCTATATATTCTATCATTTAATTTTAATATATGCAAAAAAAATAAAAAAAAGATTCAAAATTTTGAATCTTCTTTAAGGTTCTTGCGTTGGGGATCCAGGAACAACTTCAGTCGGCTCCTTATCTTTACTATCATCTTCAGTTTTATCATCAGTTTTTTCCTCAGGATCTACTTTCTTATCCTCTTTATCATCAGACTTACTATCTGTATCCTTATCAGTCTTTTTAGTTGAACTACTATTATCAGTTTTATCAGCCGAAGTATTTGAATTACCACCAGCAGTCAAAGTTATAGATTTTACATCTTCCACATTAGCTCCAGCTGGAACGCTTTGCGTAATAACATATCCATTGCCACCACTTACATTTACACTAATGCCATGACTAGAACACCAAGACTGTGCATAACTTAACGTCTGACCAACAAAACTAGGAACTAAAACTAAAGATCTTTTACCAGTCGTTTTTTGACCAATGACAACTTTTTCATATGGTTTATTTACATCAAAGCTGAAAGACTTAATAACTTTAGCCGTTTTAAGGCCTAAGTTTTCTTTCATCGCATTAGATACCTCTTTAACACTCTCATCGTATAAAACATAATTATATAAAGATAAATTTGAACCACCATAATCAACTATTCTTGCATCATAACCATTTAGATATAATCTCTGAATGCCAAGTACATCAGCTATATCTATATCACCATCAGCTTTGCTTGCTATATCTTTAAAAACATTATAAAGTGATAATATTTGATCAGTACTCATATTCGTAACCATATTATTGCTGATTGTATCTAATAATTTATATACCGTATTTAAATCTTTTATAGACTTAAACTTATTTAATAATGCAGTAACAACTTCCTGTTGATGCTGTCCTCTAATAAAATCATTACTCGTATAATTAGCCCATTCTTTTGGACACATATCAGGATTTGGATGCCTGTTACGAGAATAAGCTAAAGCTTGCTCACCGTTTAAATTTCGAAAACCTTTTTCAATATAAACTGTATTATCACCCCACTGCCTACTACTGTTTTGTTCACATAGGCTATAAGGAACATCTATTTCAACTCCGCCTAAAGCATCAACAAGACTAACTGCTCCTTTAAAATTGATTTTTACATAATAGTCTATATTTATATCCAAGAAATCTTGAATCGTATTTATCATACAGCTTTCACCACGCCAAGCAGCATGCGTTATTTTATTTTTTTTCTTACCCGCAAAACATGAAATTGGGACATATGAATCACGAGGAATACTTAATATTGTCGCGCCTAAAGTTTTTGGATTAAAAGTAATAACCATAAGCGAATCTCCATTGAATGAACTTCCTCTTATACCTTCTTCTTCCGAATCAACACCCATAAGCAAAACTGTAAATGGTGAATCTATAGATTTACCTTTACTGCTGACAATACTATTTTTTTCTTTCACTTTCTTCTTCTTAGTATATATAATTTTAGTTTTATCCCTAATATCCTCATAACCTTCCATACTGCCAAACATCACAGAATAATTAGTAGGTAAAAAGATATATTTTATATCGCCTTTATATAAAGCATCTATCATTTCAATATAATTACTATATTCTTTAATTTCATTTGATAAACTTTTACTTTTAATAATTTCATTTGGTATTTCATAGCCATCAATACTCTCTTCGTCTTTAACAAGACCTATCGGCTCCTCACCAATCATAGAAATTTTTTCCACATTATTAGTACTTAGCGTTACTAAACTAGATGAATATGTCTTATATCCTGAAGTGTCACTAACATTATCTAAAGTCGAATAAACTTTATCAACATTGTAACCGATAAATCCAGCTCCACCGCCTATTAATAACATCAAAATAATGATAAAAGCTAGCTTAACATTTTTGTGCTTTTTATAAAATTTAATTGCTAATATAAATAATAAAAGACAAATAATACCTAAGACAATTGACCCTATAAGTCTAAGCTTATCTTCTACATTATTTAGTAAAGATACATTATAAACTAAATATCCACTTCCACCTATAAGTACCAAAACACCTATAAATGTTAAAAGCAATGATAACTTATGACTTTTTTTACGTCTTTTATCTTCCATTCTTTCAGTTCTTTTTCCCATCAAATCACTCCTTGAGTACTATAAATAAGTATAGCCTAAATTTTTATTTTTAACAATATATATTCAAAAATTTTCAATTTATTTTTTTAATAATGCTTTAAATATTTGATATGAATCTTTTAGCGCACGATAATGAGATTTGTTATCATTATAAATAGTTTTAATATCAATTTTCTTTATTTGAATTTCTTTCATTGCTAAATATTTTAAAACATTCATTTCATATTCAAATCTATTACCCTCTATATTAATCAAATCGAAAAGATTTTCCTTTGGAAAACATCTAAGACCAGTTTGCGTATCACATATGTCTTCTTTATAAACTAACTTAAATAATTTAGAAGCCATTTTATTAGCAATTTTTCTTATAATTGGAGCACCTTCGAATTTTCTTACGCCAAAATAAATACCTTTATCATTTAAAAAAGCATTTGCAATATTTTTAATGTCTAAAATATCCTGCTGCAAATCATCGTCAAGCGTGATTACGCCTTCAAAACTAAGCTTTTGTAAATATTGAAAGCCTGTTTTTAAAGCAGCACCTTTCCCCTTGTTAACATCGTGCTTTAAAACCTTATCGACACTAATTTTAGAAAAAACTTCAGTATTTTTACTTCCGTCATTTACAATTATAATGTGATTAAAGCCATTTTTATTCAAAATATCTATTGTTTTAATAAGACTTTCCCCTGGATTAAACGTCGGAATTAAAATAGCTATTTTATTATAATTCATAATATCTGATCTCTAATCTTATAAATTTTTTTTACCATCTTCTTGTGATTTCTGATTTTCTTCATACCTAAACCAATTATTGTATTTGCCCAATTTTTGAATATCTTCAAGTTTTAAACCAGACTCTAACAAAAATCTAACAAGTTCATCTACCTCTTTTTGGGATAATTTAGTACCATTACTTATAAACATATTATTTTCTTTCATTTAGTCCACCTTCCAATAATAATTATAACATTTTTTTACAAAAATAAAAAACTGCTTAAAGCAGTTATTTTTAATTCGTAATTTTATACAATTAATACTCGAATCATGGTATACTAGTGTTGAAAGGATGTGATAGGTATGTCTACACCATATCAAAATGTTGCAAGAGCAGCACTAATTAATTGGAATGGATTAAGTGAAGAAGAAGCAAATGCTAAAATTCAAACTGAATCTGTTCAAGAACTTGAAGGTCAAGTTTATGCAATGGGATCAATGAAATATGCAGTTGTGGGTATTGCAAAACAAATTGGTTTAAACGAGGAAGAAACAACTAAATTTTTTGAAGCAGTCATTAATGGACCGGAAAATGCTGAAATATTTGGAATGGTTAGAGAAAAAATGCAAGGATTCTCTGAAGAACAAAAACTAGGAGTATTATCTACTATTCATGATGGTTGGGTTGTTGATAATTCAAGCGAAAAAACATTTAACAAAAAAGTTGATAGGCAACAATTAAGACAATATGCACCATTGGATCTAATTGGATGGAATGAGGTAAGAAGTGATTTATTGTTCTTAAATCCAATTTTAGCATCTGTAGGTGTTCAAGTTGATGAAGAAACTTTATCACAAGCATATCATACTAGAGTTGCAAACTACATGGAAGAAATGAAAATCAATAGTCAGGATGATTTAACTGCACTTGTTCAACAAGGAAGAAATTATTATCCAGTATTACCAGAAGAATTAGAAGCAAGATTACTTCCAATGAGTGAAATTGTTTCTGGACAAATGATTCAAAATTGGAATGCCAAAGATCCAGAAACAGCGAGAATATTTGCTACTAGACAACAACAAGTATATAATGGAATAGCAAGATAATAACAGTAAAATTTAATATTACAAATAAAAAGAGATATCTATATTAATTA
>ONJI01000037.1 GCA_900318075.1 uncultured Bacillota bacterium
GTAAATTGCTTGTCTAGTACCAGTTGCAATAATTTGTCCTCCACTCATCACAACTCTTCCACCTGGATTATTATCAATAGCTGCATAATCAGCAGATGATATTATTGTACCATTTGAAATATTAATAGTTCCATTATTAACTATGACCTGAGTACTACCATTATTACTAATAGTGTAGTTTTGAAGATCAAATGTTATGTTTTTACCAGCAGCAACCGTAATCGACTCACTTGTATTTGTTAATAATCTTATTGTCGTTGGTGTATTATTTGTAGGTACAGCTAAAACAGCCGCTTGCAGAGTATTATAATAAACACCATCAATTTCTGCAATCACATCACTCCACTGAGCATATAAAGTTACTATATCACCATCGATACTTGATAAATTTTCAACAAGTTGCTGATCCGTATAAAAATCACCACTACCATCAGCTTCTGTATTCCAACCTGTAAAAATAAATCCATCTGAAGCAGTAAAATTATTAACACTTAAGTTTTGCGCTGTCCCATATACAAAATGCTGATTTGACATAGATCCAGTTACTGTTACATCAGCTGGCGCATTTGGATCAAAAGCTACGTAATATTCAGGTTCCGTTGTCTCTATAACTATTTCCTTACTTAACGTAGTATGATATTTACTTAAAGCATAAGGCATAATAACAAGACAAAGTAAAAAAGTAGCTGATAATACATACCACCTAAGAGCTTTATCTTTCATTATTACACCCCACTTTCTAACTAATAATACTTGCCTGTTTAAAATCTACATTTATATTAATTGTATTTTCATCAAGTGCTTCTGAGTCAACTGGAACTCTAAAACTTATAGTTTTAGTTACAACTTTTTGTTGATCATTAGCATTTATAAACCCAACATTTTCAAAAGTAATTTTATTATCAACTGCTGATATAAAATTAACTCCGTCTATGCTGGCCTCTAGTCCATTAGGTAAATCCGTTAAAATTATAGAATATATAGCCTTTGTCTCTGATGTACTTTGAATCTTTAATATATAATTTTGTGTTGTTTTTCCTTTAATAATATTTAAAGTGTCACTTGCATTATCACTAGTATCGATTGAAACATTCCATTTAGCTATCGATGAATTTCCATTTCCTAAAGAAGTCCCAACATATTTTGAAAGAGTTACAATAGAAAAACATGAAGTAAATAAAATAAAATATACCAAAAGAAACAAATTAAATTTCTTTTTGTTTTTCGCGTTCTTCATTTCCTATAACTCCTTTCATAAATACTATTCGGCTTCCAAGTTTTTATCTGATCCTAAAAATAAAGCAAAAAATCCTATTACAAATATTAAAATCCATGTAATTGGTTTATATAACACATAACATATGAAAGAATATAAATGAAATTTACAAATTAATTTCCCGACAATTTTATCCTTTGTAATAGACTCATCGTTAGTATTATTTGCGTCCCCTTTCGTTATTATTTCAGCACCATTAATAGAAACAATTCTATGGGTAATATATTCATCATTGTTTTTATAAGTAACTACATCTTGAAGATTATAATCATCACTACTTTTTATAATAATAACATCATTCACTTTTAAATAAGGCTCCATACTGCCTGAACCAACCTTATATACCCTAATACCAAATATTGAAATATCTAATAAGGAAAAAACATTTATTGATAAAATAATAACTAAAATAACAAATACTATAATATAAAATACCTTTTTCATCATTCACTAACTTCTTCAAAATAAACTCTGATATTTAATTTATATTCACTAGTCATATTTTCTCCAGCAATTGTATCCTCATCATCTTTTCCATCTTCATATTCCCATTTCCAATCTAAAGAATAACTATCAGACGTATATGCGTTTATTTTGCTAAACTCAGTTTTTAATTCATTCGCAGTTACCCATTTAAAATCATTACCTATTACATAACTATTATTTCTTTTTAATCTGTATTTTAAATTAACTTTATATTCAGATTCTTCATACATTTCTACATTATATTTAAGCTTTAATTTTGTACTATTATGTACAACAAAATGATATGTGTTAGATATACCTGGAGCAATTTTACTTGTATATTGATAAGCGGCATTATTAAATATCTCTAAATGTTGCTGGTAAATATAATTTCCGTTTTTATCATCTACAAAAACTATTCCAACATCATTTTTATTAGTCCATTTACTATATACAGGAACTGCTACTTTATTACCATCTTCATCTGTAGTAACGCATCCTCCCTTATCTGAGCAATCACACTCTACATCAATATCGAAAACATCAACTATTCCAGTAGGTACTAAATTGTTTCCGATTCTGCCAAACTTCATAAAGAAAAATAGTATCAAAATAATAATAATTAATAATATAATTATTGACCAGAATTTTAAGTTATTCACTTTATCTTTGTCCATACTATCTTTCCTTTCTATTCTTCTTAATTTCCATAAAAGAAATAGAAAAACTCTATTTCCCTTATGGAAGTTAAAAAAACTTCCTTTATAATTAACTATTAGCTACTACACCAGTAACACCTGTAGTAATTGCAGTTGTGCTTGGAGCAACTTGGATACCTTTGATATTAGCAGTAACTGTCATAGTTTTGGCAGCTATACCATCAGTAGTATCTGCAGGGTCTTCACCAGCTTGAGTA
Source organism: uncultured Bacillota bacterium (assembly GCA_900318075.1). Classification (GTDB taxonomy): domain Bacteria; phylum Bacillota_I; class Bacilli_A; order RF39; family UBA660; genus Coprosoma. Next base: position 2,658 of record ONJI01000037.1, read on the forward strand.
TATGGACTAGTTCCAGTTTCATAAGCCCATTCCCATGTTAGTGGAACAGTTAAAGTCTCCCCAGCAGCAATATAACCTTTGATAGATTGAGTTGCTGGATTAACAGTATTATTACCTTGAGTGAATACTAAGTTTGTTGGAACATTTGCAGTATTAGTAAAACTAATAGTAAACTCAACACCAACTTCACTGTTTTCGTTAGAAAGTTCTATGTCAAATGAACCAGAAGTTCCTGGAGCAATTCTATCAGCAACTAATGTAGATGCATCATATGTTTCATCTAAATTAATGTCAAAATCAACATCAGAGTTATCTGAAGCAAATGCCCATTTAGCTACTGTAGCAGAACCTTCACCTGTAACTTCAGCAGTATATTTAGCATAAGTACCAGCTACATAACTACTTGTTAAAGCAACTAATAGTAATAAAGCTATCAATACAAATGACTTTTTTTGCTTATTCTTTTTCATCTTTTTCACCACCTTCCGCTTACTAATTCTATATGTAATACTTCTCTAGAGAAATGTTACACCATACTTTATTTATCTGACTTTCTTTGCTGCTTTGCTTTTTTGAATTCTTCAAATTCTTTTAATTCTTCTTTATCTATTTTCTTGCTATTAAAAATATATATAAATATACAAATAATAAATATTGAAAGCATCATCACTGTAAATCCTAAAGGTTCTTGAATAAATAAAATTGCATTTCCTATTTTAGAAATTTTATATTGATACTTTCCTTCAATACTATCTGAACAAACAATTCCTTCATCTTTAGTATTGTTATTATCACCTTTTGTTTCAAAACAAATCTCACTACCAGAATTAATTGTATTAATAATTCTGTGGGTAGTAACTAAATTTTCAGAATCTCTGAATGCAATAATATCGTTTTCCTTTAAAGTAGTACTATCTACTTCTTTTACAATTACTAAATCGCCAACAAATATTTCAGTTTCCATAGAACCTGATAAAACAATAAAAGGTTTATATCCAAACAAACTTGGCACTGAATTAGGCTTAGACTTAGCCTGAATCATAATGTAAACATTTATCACTAAAATAATAGACAATATTGCAATTATTAACCCTTTAATTATTTTTAAAAAAACATTTTCTTTACTCTGCTCCATGATAATCTCCTATCTTATTTTTAAATGCAGCACAAACATATATATGTATCCTATGCTTGCCTATTTTTTATCATATATAATAATTATAACACGTTTCGACAAATTTTGAAACCATTTTTATATAATTTAAATTTTCTCTTATTATAATTAATTTCAATGATATAAAAAAACTTTACACTTTTAAAAAAATTGTAAATTTTTGAAGAATATTACTTACCGAGAAAAAAAGAAAGCTAAAAAATAGCTTTCTTAAGATAAGTAACTCGTTTTATAAGTTTTACTACCAACGGTTGTAGTTCCACTTGTCACTTGTGAATTAGAATCCCAAGTAGTAACTGTTCCATTTATACTATCATTTATACCTTCAATAATTCCATCATAGAAATTAAATGTACCTGTAGTTTTAAGTCCGTGAGTTTCTCCTCTAATCACAGGCACACTTGCATTAACACTACCGTCATCAGTACCAATAGTTAAATCACCTTCATTTGAAATTGCTTGCTGATTAACACCAACTATTGTTCCACCATATATTCTAACAATTCCACCAGTTAAATTTTGTACAGTACCTCTTTCCATAGTAGTAGCTGTTGGAGTTCCTGAAGTAGTAGAACTTAAATATGCATCTCCTTTAATTTCAACAACACCACCATCAAGATTATATACGGCTTGTCTTGTTCCTGTAGATATTACTTGAGAACCATTAATAACAACAAGAGCCCCTCCATTATTGTTAATAGCTGCTGTATCGTAACTACTAGTTATCTTGCCGTTTAAAACTTCAATAGTACCTTTATTTTCGATTACAGCTAAGTTACTACCACTACTTAAAGTAAACGATTGTAAATTAAGTTTAACATTTTTGCCTGCATTTATAGTAACATTCTCAGTAGTATTTCTAAGTAATTGAATCGTAGTTTCTACCCCACTAGGAACAGCATCTATAGCATCTTGAAGTGTTTCATATTCGGTATCACCAATTTTAGCAAAATTAACTCTATTCCAATGAGCATAAAAAGTAACATCATCATCTATAACCTGATTTGAATTAATCTCTGTTCCACCATCAGCTAAAGTAAACCACCCAGCAAATTCATATTTTAACCTTTGAGGAACTGGTAAAGTTCCAACTTTACCGCCTACTTCAACATCTCTTGTAGTCTCATCTACAGTACCACCATTAGGATCAAAAGTAACAGTTTTAGTTACAGCTAAATATGCAGTTTTATAAGTCACATCATCTATTACTTCTTCAGATCTAGCAACACTATAATTATCTTCTATATCTGCCATATGATTTCTATCATTAAAAGGATTAGTTTTTCCTTTTAAAGTGCCATCATAGAAATTATAACTAGCTGTAGACTCAATACCATATGTCACACCTTGTAATATTATAGAATCTTTTAAAGTATTGCCATCTTTATTACCAATAGTTAAAGACCCTGCATTAGATACTGCACTAGAACCAGTTGAAATAATAGTACCACCAGTTATATTTAAAGTAGCATCCGCAAGATTAGTAACGGTAGATCTATCGGCAGTTTTTGAACTTAAATAAGCATCTCCTGTTATATTTAAAGTACCTTTATTGTTATAAAAAGCTTGTCTACCACCCGTTGCTACTATCTTTCCACCAGATATTGTAACAACACCTGTAGATTGATTATTAAACGCACCGTTAGTAGATGCACTAGTACTTATTGTTCCGTTTGTTATTAATACAGTCCCATTATTATTAAATACCGGATTGTTACCACTATTACTTACAGTAAAATCTTGAAAATCAAATATAATATTTTTAGCTTTACCAACAGTAATTGCTTCACTTGTGTCTTTAAGAAGTTTTACAGTTGTTTGAACATTACCTGGACAAGCATTTATTGCATCCTGAAGCGTATCATAATATTTTTCGTTAACTAAAGCTACTTTATTAGCAGACTCAAACACAAAATTCAAAGAAATTGGAAAAGTTGTATTTGTACTATCATAATCTCTATTAGTATTATAACTAATTGTAACATCAATAGTTTTTTTAGCTCCCAAAGTACATTTAGTACTATCTTCATCATCACATATTAATTTTCTAAAAGCATAATTATTAGAATTTAAACTATATTTCAAATTACTAGGAAGACCTGTAATTTCCTTTAAAATCATCTCGACATTGCCAAAATTAGTAACCTCAACTTTATAAGTAATCCTAGAATTATTATTAGGTAAAGTTACTGAACCATTAATACTGCTAACTTCATAATCCTCATAGTTAGATACACCACCATTTACAGGATTAGAAACACTAACCCCAGTTACTCTAATATCGGCACGAGCTCTAACAAAAGCAACAGAATCACTTAAAGAAAGCTGATCTTGAAAAACCGAAAATCCAATACTAATGAAAAGAACAGGTAAAACTATTAAAGAATAAATAACAATTAATTTTCTTTTGTCACTCGGAATATTTTTTATTTTCCTATTCATAGATTCTGCTCCTTTCTTTTAAGAATAACAAAAAGAAATGTATTATAAATACAAATTCTACATTTCTAAATCTACAGCTTTTACAACATGTAAATAGACAACATTATCATGAACTATATAAAAATATGACTTAACATGCTTTGTAACAGTATAATGCATTATAGGTAAGCCTAAATTGTCGTGCATATCAAGAAGCTCTGTAAATTTATCAAATTTTATTACATCTTTACCTTCAAGTGAAATCATTGTTGATGCCTCCCCAATTAAACGATCATATTCTTTTAAAAGATTATTCACATGCCTATCATAAACATTGTTATTATGATAAGATGGAAATTTTCTCATCGTTTTTATCATCATAACTACAGCGAGTATTACAGATACTACCGATAAAACTATACAAAATGGATTAGCGACAATTACATTTTTTTCACTCATTAAACTACTAGTTGTATTAATATCTTTATAATTAAGTTCAATATCGATAGCTTTTTGAGAAAGTGGAATTGATATATACATAACGCTCTCATTATTTAAAATTAATTTATCTTCTGAAGAATTACCTTTTTTAATAGTCATATAAACTATAAGCTTACTTTCAGCGTCAACACCATATGCTGCTCTAAAACTGTTTGCCAAATTATTATAATAACCATAATTAATATCTAAGCTTTCATTAATAGTATTAACTTTTCCGTTTTTTAAGCTAGATGCTTTATTTGAAAGCAAATTATAAGATTTTTCAAAGAAAGATTTTTCACCAGTTTTATCAGAAATGACTAATTTGCCCACAATATCATAATTAAAATCTATATCCTCATTCTCATCAATATCAAATTCATAATTAAACCTTAAATTAATATTATCAATCAGTCTAGCCACATATTTCATATCTTTTGGCAAGCAATTTTCTTCATAAAATTCATTACTGTGCAGACAAACACTATAATCAACATGACTTTTTTCACGATAAGTAATTATTTTACTATTTTTTAAATATATAGATTTAGTTAAAAAATAAATTCCTAAGCCTAAAAAAGTAATAAACAATATAACATTAAAAATTATACGTGCCGTAAAAGAAAAATAAAAGCGATGCTTAACAGCTTCCGAATTATCAAATTTTATATCATCTTGCTTTATATCACGCTTTTTATTAGCCATTCTAATGCCTCCTTTTTACATTTTATTAAACCACACAGTCGGAAGACCAATATATGGTATTTTATAATTTACGACTCCTTCAATCATATCCTCATAAATAGCATATCCATCAATTTTTTCATTAGCGTCACCTTTTGTATAATAAACATTGCCATTTTCGTTTTTAATTATTTTTACAAGTCTATGAACAACTATAATTTTTCCGTATTTATAAGCTATAACTTGCCCAACCTTTAAATTCTTAATATCTGCATATTGATCAACAATAACCACGTCTCCAACTTTTATATTACTCATCATACTTCCACTTGCCACTGCAACAGCATGAAATCTAAAAAAACCAGAAACAAAATATGCAAGAATAAAAACAAAAGCAGCTAAAGTAGGCACCCCAATATATGTTCTTTTTTTAGCATAACTAAGAGGAATATCTCTTTGTCTTTTACGGTAAAATGAATAAACATTATACATTAAAACAAAAGGAAACAAAAATTGAATTAAGGACTGTATATAAGGCCCATCATTAGGAACAAAAGGTAAAAATACTGAATATAGCCCTATAACTAAAAACCATACAATATTTGGTTTATAACCATTTTTTTTAGCAATATAAGTAGCTGCCACATTATTACTAATAATTGGCAGTAGTGTTAGCGCCATAAACATAAAAATATTATATTTAGTGTCAAGCGAACTATTAAATATTTTTAAAGAAAGTTCAATTAATATAAAAATTATGCACGCTAAAACTGTCATTAATTTAGAGCCTTCAGTTTTAATAATAACTTTACTTCTAAAATATTCCCTGAAAAAAATCATTAAAATATAAGGAATAATAAAAGTCGTCACGCCATAAAAGGTTAAATAATTTTGAGTTCTTACAAAGCCAACAAAAATACCAAAAATATAATATATTGTAAATGCAAGTAAAAAAATAATTAGAAAATTAAAAATAATATCTTTAGTATATCTATACCTATCTTTTTCAAACCCAAATATCATTTTAAACAATATTAATAATACAATCAAAAAAATATCCATATAATAATAATTACCTAATATATTTAATATAAAATTATTTAGAAGTAAAGCAACTGTCAAAATAACGCCAAACATAATAAGTTTTTTATAACTTGCTTTCATGTTCACCTCCAAATAATCTTATGTAAATATATTAATGCAGTAATATTAATTACCTTATTAATATATTTAAACTTCATTTTTTACTATTGAGCTGAAGAGTATTCATGAGTAATTTGTGGAAGTGTTACAACAACATCCTCGTCAGCAGCAGCAGTACCATCATAAGTGATAACTACAGTTACAGTTGCTTCATCACCTGTGTCTCCAGCCTTAGCAATACTTCCAGATGGATTAGTATTAGAAACAGCACTAGAATTAAAAGAAATCTTATCTGTTGCTACACTACCTACTTGAACATCAACATTTACAGCGCCACAAATGTTAGCTTCATTAGTAGCTTGGTTAGCACCACCAGATTTACAAGTTATACCACTTTGAGTAGCTATTTTTTTCAAATAAGCAGTATATTGTGTTTTATTTTTTACTGTAGCAGTACAAGTAACAGATGGATTTTCAGTTGTTAAAGGTACACTTATGCCTTTCCAAATATCACCTGAAGCAGTTCCAGCTGTATAAGGAGTAGTACTTGTATCAGTACTTGTTCCAGTAATATGACATTCTGGTGAAGCAGATACATAAGCTAAATCGTTTGTCGCATCATCAAATGCATTAGCTCCTTTAACAGTTGCAGTTCCATCAATTGTAAGTGAATCAGAAAATGCGGCAAAACCTACAGCTAAAGCAATTACAGCTACAATTAGTGCAACAAGAGCAATAATTTTACCATTATTCTTTTCCATTTTTTCACCTCCTCGCCATAATACTATAAATGGGAACAAGCAATAACCTCAACGCTTGTTCCCAAAGCATTAAGGCAAAACCCATATCGTAGAGTCATATCATATATGGCTACTACTATACTAATGATAACACAATATTTTAAAAAAAAAGTTATTTATATGAAAAAGCCATAATAACTATATAAAAAACATAATTATTATCATTTAATAATATTTACAAAAAAAAGAAAAAAATGTAGGTCTTTAAAAAATGTCACCTACATTTTTAATATTTAGATAAATTGTTAATAAACTCATCTTCATTCCAAATTTCAAGTCCTAATTCTTCTGCTTTTGCAAGTTTAGATCCAGCCTCACTTCCAGCGATTACCACACTAGTTTTTTTACTTACGCTAGAGCTTACTTTACCACCTAAAGCTTCAATTTTCTCTTTAGCTTCATCACGAGTAAACCTTTCAAGAGACCCAGTTAAAACAAAGATTTTATTAGTAAACATAGTTTCCAAATTATTAATTTTCTTCAAATAAACTGTATTTACTCCTTCATTTTTTAAAGCATCTATAAGTTTGATATTTTCTTCATTACTAAAATAATTAACCACACTTTCTGCAATTGTCGGACCAATATCGCGAATACTGGCAACATCTTCGTAAGAAGCACCCATTAAACTATCAATATTTTTAAAACTGGCACCAAGTATATCTGCTGTCTTCTCTCCAACATGCCTTATAGAAAGGCCAAACAAAAGCCTTTCTAAAGAATTATTTTTACTATTTTCTATCTCCTCAAGTAAATTGTTTATTGACTTGCTTCCAAAGCCTTCAAGTTCCATAAGTTCTTCTTTGTATTTATCCAAATGATAAAAGTCAATCACACTCTTTAAATAACCTCTATTATAAAAATCTTCGATAATAGCTTCCCCAAAACCAGTTATATTCATCGCATGACGAGATGTAAAATGAACTAAACGTTCCTGCATTCTAGATGGACACTCTTCATTATGACAATAATATGCGCTCTCTCCATCCTTTTTACTTAAAACTGTCCTGCACATTGGACAAATATCAATCATTTTAAACGGCTTTAAATCTCCCTCTCTTCTATCAAAAATTACTTTCACTATTTCCGGAATAACATCACCAGCTTTTTTAATAGAGACAATATCACCTTCCCTAATATCTTTTTCTTTGACATAATCTTCGTTATGCAAAGTAGCTCTTGCAATCAAAGAGCCCATCACACGGACTGGCTCTAAATCAGCCGATGGTGTAACCTGCCCAGTTCGCCCAACCGTAAATACTATTTTTTTAACCCTAGTTAAAACCTCCTCTGGCGGAAACTTATAAGCAATTGCCCACTTAGGAGTCCTAGCAGTAAATCCCAACTTTTCTTGATCATTTAAATCATTAACTTTAATAACAATGCCATCGATTTCATAAGGTAAACTAGGCCTATGCTTAGTCCAATAATCAATATACTCCATAAGCTCATTTATATTATCTACCCTTTTATTATTAGGATTAACGACAAAACCAAGTTCCTTCATGAATTTTAAAGCATCCGCATGGGTATAAATATTGTAATCTTCTGGGTTAGGTAAATGATAAATAAAACAAGACAAATTTCTCTTAGCAGCAACAGAAGAATCTAGCTGCCTAACACTGCCGGCTGCCGCATTACGTGGATTCGCGAAATTATTTCCTTCTTCATTTAATTTGTTAAACGAAGCCTTACTCATATATATTTCACCTCTAACCTCAATATCAATGGGTTTATTAATAGTTAAAGGAATATCTTTTATAGTTTTTGCATTATGAGTAATATCCTCGCCAACTCTTCCATCGCCGCGGGTTGCCGCCCTGACAAGTTTTCCTTTTTCATACAGAAGGGACACGGATAAACCATCTATCTTAAGCTCTGCTACATATTTGGGATTTTTAACGACTTTCTTTATTCTACCATCAAAAGAAATAACTTCGTCTTCATTAAAAATATCGCCTAAAGAAAGCATTGGCTTTTCATGAGTAACTTTTTTAAAAGAACTTATTACCTCCGTACCAACTCTAGATGTTGGAGAGTCACTCCTTTTTTTATCAGGATACTTTTCCTCAAGCCTTTGAAGCTCTTCCATATATCTATCATACTCCTGATCTGAAAGAGTCGGATTATCATAAGCATAATAATCTACATTAGCTTTATTTATTATTTTTATAAGTTCATCTATTCTCTCATCAATCACATTAATCACCACTATTATTATACCTTATAAGAAATAATTTTAAAAGAAAAAACTAGCACAAACTAGTTTCTTCAATTAGCCACAAAATGCATTCCATGATATATTTTAACTTTATCGCCTGGCTTATACATTTTATTATCAGAAGTTAAATACCAGTACTTAACACCTTTCTTTTTAGGAAGCTGATAGTAAGTACCCTCTTTATGTAAATACTTTTTCTTGTTAGAATCAATAACTTTATCCTTACTAGTAGTTACCATCCAATAATTATAACCATTTTTACTAATAGGTTTTTTAATCATATACGGATTAATTATAAGTTTTGTGATATACTCTTTAAAACTTTCTAAATTAGTCATACCACTATTTACTAAAAAACCAGCTTCACGAACTCTAAATCCTTTATATAAATATAATGGAAGAACATCAGAAAAATAAGAATAATCAAGTAAATTTTCTGAATTATTAACTACTTTTTCCTTTAAATTTGGCCATTTAGCCCCATCTTCAAATCCATATAAATTAGATATTAATAAGTTTTCATCAGTCGTAAGTATACTATTAGCAATCACATTATAATAAGTAGTAGTACCAACAAAATAAAACTTAACTTGCTTATTTATATACTCGATATTAGAAACAGTCACTTCTTTAAACTTACCATTATTTATCTTAGCTACATGCGTGCCAACATGGAAATTATCACTATCATTAATATCTACAAACAAATTTATATCAGTACTATAAATAGCATGATTATTAACAAAATCAATAGACGTACCATCTGAAAAGCTCACTCTTATAATAGAACTAGACTCATGCTCATTTTCAATCCAAAGCGGATATTCATAAGTAATTTTACCAGTATCGTAATTCCAAACCGCAAGCAAATCATCATACCCAATATCTTCTACATTTTTATATTTACCATTAGCAAGTAATATTTTAGTTCCTTTAGCAAAACATCCACCACCATAACCAGAAGCAGTAACTGTAATATCCTCATTAACATTATAAATCGAAAAACTACCATTACTAGAGTTATAAACATAGTAAGGATCAGTAGTGCTGGAAGAAGTACCAACATTACCGCCACTACTTTTTTTGACAGAAGTTATTGAATTTGGTCTACTATAATTACCAGTTCCACTTAAAGTAGTCGAAACAGTTCCCATATAATCAACAGCTACACTATTACCTTCAGAAGAACTAGCATTAGTAAGCCTAAATGTAACTGTGAAGTGCCAATCATAAGACACATTAGAACTCCTAGAACAAGTCCCCGCATCAGTAGAACAAGAAGATATCTCTTCTGCTGTAGCTGTTTTACCAGTCAAATCTGTACCATAAACTTTAAAGAAATAAGTAACATTATCTTCAAGACCAGTTATCTGCATTTGTGTCTCATCAGCAGTAGTATTTCTAGCCTCACCTACCATTGATGAAGTATTACCACTAACTTTGTAAACCTCAACAGTATAATAATCAACACCAGCAACATCATCAGTACCTTGCCAAGAAAGATCAACCGTTCCAACTTCACTATTGAAAGCTGCCGCCACACCACTAATTGTAGGTGCATCATAATCATGAATAGTTTCATCCTTATCAACAAGCATTTTAACAATACCCATACTATTTCGGCTAACGCCAACTTCCTCGAAGTAAACATTCATATTTACCTCATCTACCGCAAATTTAACGCCTACTTTTCTTCTAATATAAAAATCAACATTAATAGTTTCATTACCACCAATAGTTAAAGTACCAAACGCATTACCATTTTCATCAACTATTTCAAAACTATCATTAACTATTGAAAGTGTATAATTTTTAGAATCTTTATAAGAATTTAGTATAGTCGCAGTAAACTTGGCTGTAGTCACATTGCCTCTAACATCACCAGAAAGGCCAGAAGGTATAGTACCTAAGAAATTCCCATCATCCTTTTCTTCAGTCCCAACTTCAGAAGAACCAGTTACATTAAATGTTCCAGTATAAGTAGGATATAAGTTTATTACTACATAAAATTTCATCGTAGATTTAGCCGGTATCTCTGAATTAAGCCCAACTTGTCCATCCTCAGTTTCCAAACTATAAGTAACAGTTATATTATTCGAATCACCAGAAGCAACAGTAGGATTAAAGTTAGTAGAAGTAACTGCATGATCATACAAAGAGTCATTAACAATAGTCACCTCATATGTGGCAATATACTCTTTATTTTCTACATCATTTCTAGTTCTAGGATTAATAGTAATATCAAAATTTACACTATCATCAGTCCATGTTGGAGTAGACACCTTTGATAAATTCTGACTTCTAGAGGCTATATAGCTAACATTAGTTATCTTAATATCTCCATTCTCAGCCACCGATACCATTCCTGTAATATCCAAAGTTACATTATTAATAACCGCATAGCCAACACTCATAAAAATAGAAGCGCCAAAAATTAAAAACATAAAAAATCTTCTAAAAAATAACCATTTTTTCATATACGCCTCCTATTCTATAAATATTTTAACACATTTTTAAAAAAAAACGTAAATTTTTAGAGTAAATTCAGTTTAAAGAAGTAAATTATGTAAAATCAGACTTATTTCAGGTTTCAAATGGCAAACTGAAATCCAAATTAAAATTAACGTTTTAAAAAAAGCAAAATTAAAGATATAGACTTTTTTGTCAACTCGTGTTACAATAACAATAAAGTAGAAAAATAGTAAGTTTGCTACTTTGATTTTTTGTTGGAATGGAGGTGAGAATATGAAAAAGAAGAAATCTATGTTCGCACTAGCTTTAATCGCCATGGTTTTAGTTTTAGGTGTAGGTTACGCCGTTATTTCAGGTGTTACCCTAACTATTTCAGGTTCTGCCTCAACTGAAACTAAAGATCTAGATGTTGTAATAAGCGCTGCAAATCCTAACGATACTACTAAAGATGTTTATGGTACTGTTAGCAACCCAAATGATTTAAATGCAACAATTCACGTTGCCAATATGAAAAAAGTTGGTGAAACACAAACTGTAACTTATACAATCACAAATAACGAAGACGATGTTGCCGCTGAAATTTCTAAAAAATCAATTACTCCAGCTAGTAATGAATATTTTGAAGTTACAACTTCAGTAGACTCAACTACTGTTACAGCACAACCAAAAGGGACAACTACAGTTGACGTAACCGTTAAACTTAAAAAAATCCCACTTGAAGCAGCTGACGCTACTGCTAACATCGAAGTAAAACTAGATGCTGCAGCTGTACAACCATCATAATATTAGGTGGAAGGTAGGTAAAGAAGGAATAATATGAAAAAAGACAAATTAAAACTATATATTCTAGAAACATTACTTACAGCATTTCTCTTCTTTGCCCTCTTTGCACCAAATATTATAAATAGATTTATATTATCTATATTTCTTTTAATAATCTCTATTTTTACTAGGCTTATCTTAAAAAAAAGAAGTATAGATTCAGCCTACGAAAAACAAGTATTTATAATGATGCTTATATTTGCCATTATTTATGTAATTGCCTTTTACGCATCTGGATTATATTTTGGATACGCACGATCAAAAGTTTTATTATCCCTATGGTCTACATATACATTTATAATTCCAATTAGTGTAATAATTATTTCATCAGAAATTATCAGAAAAATTTTATTATCGCAAAATGCTATAATAAATATTAGAGGTCACAAAATAAACATATCGATAGTTTTAATCTTTATAGCCATGGTTGTAATCGATTTACTACTTTATACTGGAATTTATGATTTAACTAATATTGACGATTTTCTAATGGCTATAGGATTTGTTTTGTTTGCTTCTATTTCATGCAATTTATTATATAATTACTTAGCTATTAGATTTTCACCAAAAGGAATTATCATATATAGATTAATTACTACCTTATTTCTATATATAATTCCAATAATTCCAGAAATGCATTTGTTTTTAAGATCATTTTTACGCATGATTTACCCATTTATAATTTTTATGGTAATGGAAGAAACATACTCAAAGACAAACTTTGCTATAGCTTATAAAGACAAAAAAAGAAATATTATATTTACAAGTATTTCTTTAATTGTTCTTTCACTATTAGTTATGCTTATATCATGTAAATTTAAATATGGCTTAATAGTAATTGGTTCAGGTAGTATGACCGGTACGATAAACAAAGGCGATGCCGTATTATATGAAAGATATGATGGAAAAGAAATAAAAAAAGGACAAGTAATAATATTCAACTATAGTGATATAAAAACAATACATAGAGTTGTTGAAGTAAGAAAATTAAATAATGAAACAAGATACTACACAAAAGGTGACGCTAATAAAAGTAATGATGAAGGATTTGTTACAAAAAAAGATGTCATTGGACTTGTTAAATACAAAATAAAATACATAGGAAAACCAACATTATGGTTTAGAGATATATTTAAGTAAAAGAAAGGAGGGAAATTATGAAAAAAAGAAACGTCGACGACATTTTAATTCATCAAGCTAAAAGAAGAAAAACGATAATTATATATATATGTTTTATCATATTCTTTTGTGCCTTAGCGATTCATTTTTCCTTCCTTTATATAGAAAACACAAAAAATTATAACGTAAATTATAGTGAGAATAGCAACATAGATTATAAAGTATATTTAAAAGAAAACAACTTTTTTAAAGAGCGTTACTTAGGTAAAAACAATGAATATATAGCAAGCCTTATAAATTATATCAATGCCACTTTTAAATACGAAATGGCCTTAGACAATAAAGATGCTGATTTCACCTATAAATATAGAATAGAAGCTGAAGTAAACGTTAAAGGAAAAAACAACTCATTATACAATTTTAATGAAGAATTACTAGAAGGCAAAGAAGAAAAAGTCATCAACAAAGATAAAGTTACAATCGAAGAAAATATTGACATTGACTATAATCATTATAACGATATCGTTAAAAGCTTTGTAAATACATATAATTTAACTGATTCAGAAAACACTTTAACTATAAACATGTATATAGATATAATAGGATCTTGTACAGATTTTAAAGAAGATGCAAATAATGAAAAAATAATAAGCCTAATAATACCACTTACAACTAAAACCATGGCTGTCGAATTAAGCAGTGACTTAGTAGAGTCTAAAGATAATATCATAGTATGTAGTCAAAATAAAAATGTTAAAATGTTCTTATTAATCATTATAGCCGCTACTATTAATACAATATTCTACATATATACTTTAGTAAAATACATAATAAAATCTAGAACCGCTGAAGATATATATCAAAAAGAACTTAAAAAAATATTAAATAACTATCATTCTTACATTCAAAAAATAAATAACAACATTGATTTAAATAACTATCAGCTACTAAAAGTTAATAGTTTTACCGATATGCTTGAAATTAGAGATACATTAAATCAGCCAATATTAATGGTCGAAAATGTTGAAAAGAAAAGTGTATTCTTTATCATACCAAGTAGTACAAATATATTATATATGTATACTATAAAAATAAGTGATATTAAAAAGCAAATGAAAAAGGAAAGTAAATAAAACTTTCCTTTTTAATCGCCATTTCTGTGAAGGGCTCCAAATGTAATTGAAAAAACAGCTATCCCAATTAAAACAAAACCAAGCCACATAATTGGATTTCCATGATTAGCCATTATCCAATTTTTAAACGGTTCTACCCACTCATTCATTTTATCTATTATTGATAAAGTCATATAATCACACCTTTCTAATACTTTTATGACCTTTCATAATTTTTTTAATACCAAATTTATGATTAAAAGCAATAGTTAAGACACTACCAGTAGATACAATAATACCTTCACCATAAGTATCGTGAATAACCTTATCCCCTGCACTATACTCTATAGTCTCATCAATCATATCTTTTTTATTAAACTTTGCTGGTTCTTCCTCTATGTCTTTATCCAAATAATCATCACTTATTTCACCAATAAATCTACTCGGAAGATTAACATTAGTATTACCATAAAGCATTCTTCTTTTTGCATTAACTAAAGTTAAACTTTTTTTAGCCCTAGTCACCGCCACATAACAAAGTCTTCTTTCTTCTTCAACTTCATCTGGACTATCCATAGAATTATTATGTGGAAATAAACCTTCTTCTAAACCTATTAAAAATACATGGTCAAACTCTAAGCCTTTAGCTGAATGTATTGTCATTAAAGTAACAACATCTGTACTATTTTTGTGTTCTTCAATATCCGAAACTAATGAAATTTCAAGTAAAAATTCTTCTAAAGAAATAACACCATTATTTTCTTCAAAATTCTTAGTAATAGATTTAAATTCCTCTAAGTTTTCAAGTCTTATCTCTGATTCAATCGTCCTTGTATTTTCAAGTTCCTTCTTCATTCCAGACTTATCTAATACTAAATCAACTAATTCTGTTAAGGATAAATTTTCACTTTCCTTTTTTAGGTCTTCTATTATATTCTTAAATTGAAGTTCTTTGCCAGATTCAATTGCCTCATATATGGAAGTCCCATTTTCTACTGCCTTAAACGATAAATTTTCCACAGTTTTAGGACCTATTTGCCTTTTGGGAACATTTATAATTCTCATCAAACTAACATCGTCATTTGAATTATAAATTAATTTTAAATAGCTTATTAAATCCTTAATTTCTTTGCGGTTATAGAAATAAAAACTACCAACAACTTTATAAGGAATGTTTTCACGAAGTAAAGCTTCCTCCATATTACGCGACTGCGCATTAGTCCTATATAAAACTGCAATATTGTCTCTACTTACTCCACTTATGATTAGTTTTTTAATCTCATTCATGACAAAATAAGCTTCATCTTGTTCATCATAAGCCCTATGATAACGAATCTTAGGTCCATCGCCATTTTTTGTCCATAAGTTTTTTTCTTTCCTATGCTTATTATTTTTAATAATATCATTAGCCACATTTAAAATGTTGCCAGTTGATCTATAGTTTTCCTCAAGTGGAATAACCGCAGCATCCGGGTAATCTTTTTCAAAATTTAAAATATTATGGTAATTAGCGCCTCTAAATCCATATATAGATTGATCTAAATCACCTACCACACAAATATTCCTATATTTACTTCCAAGCATCTTTATAAGTCTATATTGAGCCTCATTAGTGTCTTGATATTCATCGACTAAAATATATTTAAATCGCTCTTGATATTTTTCTAAAATATCAGGATTTTCTTTTAATAATTTAATCGGAAATAATAATAAATCATCAAAATCTAATGAATTATTTTTTTTAAGTCTTTTTTCATACTTTTCAAAAACCGATAAAACAATTTCTTCATATTCACTGTTCGCAAATCTACTATAATAACTAGAATCCATAAGTTCATTTTTCGCACCGCTAATTTTATTTCTAATACCTCTTGGATTATAAACTTTAGGATCTAAATTCATATCTTTTAGTATTTTTTTTATTATAGTAAGAGAATCATCACTATCCAAAATAGTAAAATTTTTTTCAAAGCCTAAAACTTCATAATTTTCCCTTACTAAAAGAAGGCCTAAAGAATGAAATGTTGATATTTGAATTCTATAAGCATCAGGTCCAAGCATACCTAATACTCTTTCCCTCATTTCCTTAGCTGCTTTATTCGTAAAAGTAATAGCTAAAATATTATAAGGATCTACGTGCATTTCATTAACTAAATAAGCTACTTTAGTTGTTAGAACCCGAGTTTTTCCGGAACCAGCTCCTGCTAAAACTAAAAGCGGTCCCTCAGGATATTTAACAGCCTCTGTTTGTTTGTCATTTAAACCATCAAGTCTCATCTTTACCACCTATTATTAATTATAACATACAAATTTTAAAAATTTAAAATAAAAAAAAAGGAAATATCTCTTTTACCCAGTATATTAATAAATGAGGAGGTGATTAATATAGTAGGACATGTCTTACAATCTGCAAATGAAGTAATAAGTAACAATTATGACTCAGACCATCAAGCTTTAGATATTGTTAGTAGTGACCACACTGAAAGTGACGTTATCGCTTTAGAAAGTGGTATAGTTGAAACCGTTGTCAAAAATGTTACAAACACAAATCATAATACTAAAGGACTAGCCACATATGGAAACTATGTAAGAATTAAACAGACAGATGGTAAATCCGCCCTATATGCCCATATGAAATACGGAAGTGTAAATGTCAATCTTGGTGACTTTGTTGAAAAAGGAGCAATCATTGGAACTATGGGAGAAACCGGAAACGCTTACGGCAAGCACCTGCACCTAGAAATTAAAAATGAAGATGGAATAAAAGAAAATCCACTAATTTCATTAAATAATCCCATAGAAGAAAAAAACAAAGAAGAGATTAAAGAGCAGCCAAAACAAGAAGAAAAAAATGAAAACGAAACAATTGAAGACAAAAAAGATAATAAGGCAGAAGAAAATATACACAATGTTACAAGTACAAATCATAATAAAACCCAAAGCCAAGAATACTTAAACAATAAAAACTATAAATATGGTTCTATCGTAGACGCTCTAAAAGAAATTAACATTGACAGTTCATACAATTACCGTAAAAAGCTTGCCATAGCTAACGGCATTTATAACTACCACGGATCATATGATCAAAACGTAAAACTGTTAAAGCTTCTCAAAGAAGGAAACTTAAAAAAGGCCTAAGCCTTTTTTATTTTTTGATGTTGTTTTGAAACTATACTTGACAAATTATCTCCTTTGATAAAAGTACAATTACTGTCAACAAGACCATCATTTAATTTTAACTTTCTATTAACCTCTATATCAAAATCTTTTAAATTACATGACAAGCTGTTTAACGCTGCTACTTGTTCATCACTTATATCACTAGGTAAATACAAAATACCTAGTTTTCCCGTTTGCTTACTAGAAACATTTAAAAACACAACATTGCAATCATACTCAGCTAAGAAAAAAGCCGGATAAATAGGCAAATAAAAACCTTCATTCAATATTTCATATATGGAATTATCCCCATATGTTCTTATACCATAGTCTATCATAATATCACCATGAGATTCATCACTATCCCTATAGCCAAGATAATTTATCTTACCATCTGTAAGATTATTATTCTCATCGTTAGAATTTATTATTACAACCTTACAATTATTTAATTCCACTGTATCAACCTCTTAATTTATTTTACCACATTTCCCATTATATTTACCTAAAACCTTTTAAAAAAAGTAGAATATAATAATATGAAAAAAAGAAAGGAGAAGATTTTTTGAAAAAAATTATTATTGCATTAATATTGCTAGGTTTAATATTTGCTGGTTTCTTTGTCTTTAATGATAAAGATAAAGAAGAGTCACTAACCAAAATTAAAGTTGGAGAAGTAACTCACAGTGTATTTTACGCACCGCAGTATGTCGCCCATTCCTTAGGATATTTCAAAGATGAAGGATTAGATGTAGAAATATTACTAACACCAGGAGCTGATAAAGTCACATCTGCAGTTTTAAGTGGAGACGTTCAAATTGGCTTTTGTGGTAGTGAATCTACCATATATATCTATAATGGTAGTGAAAAAGACTATTTAATTAATTTTGCTGGATTAACTCAAAAGGATGGTAGTTTTTTAATTTCTCGAAATAAAGAAAGCAACTTCAAAATAACTGATTTAAAAGGAAAACATATAATTGCCGGTAGAGAAGGTGGCATGCCAGCTATGACACTAGAATATGCCTTAAATACTAATGGTGTTAAAAGCGATGAAGTCAACTTAGATACTAGTATTGACTTTGCTTCTACTTCTGGAGCCTTCATTGGTGGTACTGGTGACTACGTTTCATTATTTGAGCCAACGGCTTCAGAACTAGAAAAAAAAGGATATGGTCATATTGTCGCATCTGTCGGGGAGCTTGGTGGAAACGTTCCATATACTTCATACATAGCAAGAAAAAGCTATATTGAAAAAAATGAGAATATAATAAAAAGTTTCACTAACGCTACTCAAAAAGGGTTAGACTATGTTCACAGTCACACAAGTCAAGAAATAGCTAAAGTTATAAAAGACTATTTTCCAGACACCAACATCAAAGATTTAAAGGAAATTGTTCAAAGATATAAAGATATCGATTCATGGAACAAAACGACTTATATAAGTAAGCAAGACTTTAAGCACATCGAAGAAATAGTTAAAAATGCTGGCAAATTAGACAAAGAAGCACCTTATTCCAAATTGGTACTAACTAAGTACTCTCAAAAATAATGGATATTTTAAAAGTTAAAAATCTTAAGAAAATTTACCACACTAAGAAAAACGAATTTTTAGCTGTGGATAATTTTTCCTTTAACCTTAAAGAAGGTGAATTTGTCGCTATAGTTGGACCAAGTGGTTGTGGTAAAAGTACAATTCTTTCAATTCTATGTGGTTTAGATGAAGCTTCAAACGGTCAAGTTGATTATAATCCAAAACTAAAATTTGGATATATGCTTCAAGGAGACAACTTGTTTGAATGGCGCACCATATATAAAAACTGCTTATTAGGTCTTGAAATACAAAATAATTTAGAAAACAAAAAATATGTTGATAAACTACTTAAAACATACGGTTTATGGGAATTTAAAGATACCCATCCATCTCATCTATCAGGGGGAATGAGACAAAGAGTATCTTTAATAAGAACCCTTGCTACCAAGCCAGATATTTTGTTTTTAGATGAACCATTCTCAGCTTTAGACTATCAAACAAGGCTTGCCGTTTCAGACGATGTATACAAAATAATAAAAAAAGAAGGAAAAAGTGCTATTATGGTTACTCACGATATATCAGAAGCCATAAGCATGGCCGATAGAGTCATCGTTCTATCAAATAGACCTAGTAAAATCAAACACATTTATAATATAAACTTAGAAAATAAATCTACACCAATAGAAAACAGAAAAGATAAAAATTTTGCCCACTACTATGATTTAATATGGAAGGATATTGATTATCATGTCTAATGAACACATCATATATCTTAAAAAGCAAAAAAGAAGGAAATTAATCGTTAGAATAACCCAAATTCTAATAATAAGTATAATACTATTTATATGGCAATTTGCTGCTAATAAAGGACTCATTAATACATTTATTTCATCAAGTCCAGAAAAAATCACAAAAACCATTATAAAGCTATATAAAGATGGTTCACTTTTTCACCATGTTTGGATTACTTTCTATGAAGTAATTATAAGTTTTTTATTAGGTACATCTTTAGGCATTATAATTGCAACCATACTTTGGAGATTTAATTTTCTCTTTAAAGTTATTGATCCATACCTAACAATATTAAACAGCATGCCTAAAGTATCGCTAGGTCCAATTATCATAATCATTGCCGGAGCCGGCACAAAATCTATAATAATTATGGCTTTATTTATTTCTGTTATCATTACCATTATAGATATGCATCAAGCATTTAAAGAAACCGATCAAAATAAAATAAGACTTTTAAAAAGTTTTAAAGCTTCACCTAGTCAAATTTTTTTCAAATTAATTTTACCTAGTAATTTTAACAATTTAATTAATATCTTTAAAGTAAATATTGGACTTGTCTTTATCGGTGTAATTATGGGAGAATTCTTAGTTTCTAAAGCCGGAATTGGATATCTTATCATGTATGGTTCACAAGTATTTAACCTAAATTTAGTAATGACTGGTATTATATTGCTCGCTATAATGGCAAGTTTAATGTATTATATGATAGTTGCACTTGAAAAAAAAATTAAAAAGTAATATAAATAACATATTACTTTTTTTAATGATTTATTATATGTTTTTTTAATGATTATTTGCCAGTTAAATCATTAAAAACATAAAATTTGAATAAATAATCGTGAAAATATTTAAGCCTCTTAAAACGGTTTAAAAAAGGGAAATATTAGTTGAAAAGTTAATCTTAACGATCAACTTTATTTTAACTCCATCGTAGCCTTCGCATTTAAACTTAAATCAGCTTTTAATCCTTTTGCATAAGCATAATATCCAGCTACTCCTATCATCGCCCCATTATCAGTACAATATTTAATTTCTGGAATAGTCAAATTTATATTTTCTTTTTTGCAAGCTTCTTTTAAACTACTTCTAAGTCCCTTATTAGCTGCAACGCCACCAGCTACAATCAAATTATTGACGCCGTATTCCTTTAAAGCTCTAATCGTCTTTTTAGTCAATATTTCTATAACTCTATTTTGAAACGAAGTAGCCAAATTTTCTTTAATAATTTCATTACCTCTTTGCTTTTCATTATGCACTAAATTAATAACCGCACTTTTAAGACCACTAAAACTGAAATTATAACTATCATCATTTAATGGCAAAGGTAAATCATACGTATCTTTACCAATAGCTGCAAGTTTATCTACATTTGGGCCGCCAGGATATGGAAGGCCAATAACTCTAGCCACTTTGTCATAAGCTTCACCAACAGCATCGTCTAAAGTTCCGCCCAAAATCTTAAAACTATAATCTTCTTTCATGTAAACAAGTTCAGTATGCCCTCCACTAACTACTAAGGCAATTAAAGGAAATTCCAACTGTTTTACTAAATTATTTGCATATATATGACCAGCAATATGATGAACAGGAATAAGTGGTTTATTATAAATAAACGCTAAAGTTTTTGCAGCCATCAAGCCAATTAATAACGAACCTATTAACCCTGGACCATAAGTAACCGCAATTGCATCAATATCATCCATAGTCATGTTAGCTTTTTTTAAAACTTCTTCAATAACTATTGTAATATTTTCAACATGCATTCTGCTAGCAATCTCTGGAACTACTCCACCATAATAGGCATGAGTATCCATTTGTGACAAAACCACTGTCGAAACTTCAATACATCCATCTTTTATAATACTTAAACTAGTTTCATCACAGCTAGATTCAATTCCTAAAATGTACATCATATCACCTTATTTCTTTAACCATTAAATATGCGTTCTCACCATCGTAGTAATTTTCACGAATAGCAACTTGTTTAAATCCGTTTTTCAAATAAAAACTAATCGCCTTTTCGTTACCGCACCTTACTTCTAGACTGATACTATCTATGTTTTTCAAATTGCAAATAAAAATATCAAATAATTCCTGAGCTATGCCTCTTCTTCTATATTTTTCATCTACTGCAATATAATTAATTTCAGCTTTCTCATAAATAACACTAAAATCTATAAATCCTATAATAACCCCATCTAAAAAATAAGCATAGACAAATTCAAAAGGATTATTACTTAATTTATATTTTGGAAAAAATTTAATTGCATAATCTACAATATCACTAGAATCTATTTTTTTAATTTCTTTCATCTTGTAGTCGCTTCTCTTCGGCCTCTGTTAACTTTAAATAATTCGGATTAAGCATATGCGGATTAACAGGTTCATCATCTTCGTGTTTTTTTATAATTTTAATTAAATCTAATTGAGGTTCAAAAGTTTCAAATGAAAACTTATCAAAACTTACAAATTTACCGCTTAAACCACTATCTTTAAAAAGAACATAATTATCTTCATAAATAACGTTTAAATTCCTATCATATCCTCCAGCAAAAACATATCCTCTCCTAGCATCTATCAATGCTGTTACATCTTCATCAAAACCAGAGGCCATAACCTCTAAAGAAGATAGAGGAATTGCAGGAATATTTAATGAATAAGCCATCACTTTAGCAACAGTAAGACCAACCCTAATACCAGTAAAAGATCCTGGACCAGTCACCACAAAAATTTTATCAATATCCTGCGGTCTAACATTAGATTTAAGAAAAGCCTCTTCTATAATAGGCATTAATTTAGCTGAAGTATCATTACCATCGTTTTCGTTATATAAATAAGTTATTTTACCTTCAATAATAATAGCGACCACTAGATTAGTAGTCGCAGAATCTATAAATAAATACTTCAAAATACTGCCTCACATAATTCTTCGTATTCTGTACCATGTGGAGTAACCACTAAAATACGCGAATTTTCACCAGCAATTTTAAACTTAATATCTAATCTATGAAGAGGTAAAATATCTTTTATAGTATTTGCCCATTCAATGATAACAACTCCACCTTTGTGATAGTAATCTTCAATACCTACGCCATCTACTTTACCATCTAAACGATAAACATCCATGTGATATAAAGGAAGTTCTCCTTCATATTCTTTAATAATAGTAAAAGTTGGTGAAGTAACAGTTTCATTAACACCAAGAGCATTGGCAAAACCTTTCGTAAAAATAGTTTTTCCACTTCCAAGCTCACCGTTCAAACAAATGACCATATTTGGAAATTTTTCAGATTCGAGATTTTGAGCAAACTCAATTGTATCCATCTCACTGCGCATTGTAAATTTGTATTCCATAATATCACCACAACAATTATATCAAAAAACAAATACATAGTAAAACATTTTTGTCATTATTTTGTAAAAATAAAATTTCATCTCTATTGCGTTAGCACAAAGTTAAAATGTATAATGAATAGTGACACTTAAATGCTGGAAAAATATGGCAAAATAATAGTAGTGGTGATTGTATGAAATTCGATAGAAATGATGAAAACTACGTCTATGGCTTTATAGGTAAAAATGTAAAAAAATATAGAAAACAAAAAGGCTTAACGCAAGCTAAACTAGCTGAGCTGTCAAATTATTCAAAACAGTTCATCTCTAATATCGAAAACAATGTTCACCAAACTTTTTCAATTGGAACATTATGGAGATTATCACTAATATTAGAAGTTGATATGTATAAACTGTGTATTGAAGAAAAAGAGAAAGAAGGAATTTTATAAATCCTTCTTTTTAGTTATTCCAAGTTCCCTTTCTATATTAACACCAAGAGCAATATTATTATATTCACCATTTATTACATCATCATAATTATAAACCTCGCTAGTTAAAGACATAGCAAAATTTAAAGCTTGCTCATAACTAGAAATATTCTTATTACTAGTAAAAATAGATATATCACTAGATGAAAAAATTATGCCACTATAATCATCAAATATAATTTCAATAAAACCATTATCTTTACCAACAAATCTATTACAAGGAATTAAAATAGCAGTATTACCATCAAAAAATAAAGCAGTATGATTATAATTACGATCGTTAGTGCTAGCCATATTAATAGAAAAATCATGAGCTTCTTCCTTTTCATTATTGAAAGAAGAATCACAACTTTTAAAAGAACCAATAGAACAAGCAATACCAGCACCTACAAGAGCACTAACACAACTTACAAAAACTTTCTTATCTAATTTATACATAAACCAAACCTCCCACAATAAACAATATTATATAATAAAAAAAACTCTATGTAAATAGAGTAAAAATAATAAAAAAAAAAGAATTTGCAACTTCCTATTTTCGCTTACACTATCGTCGGCGTAAAAGTGCTTAACTTCTGTGTTCGGTATGGGAACAGGTGTATCCACTTTGCTATCGTTACAAATTCAAATAGAGAAAATAATTCTCTGAAAACATGATAATGTGTTAAATATCTCTTAGTAAAACAATTATAGGATTAAATCCTCGATCTATTAGTACTGGTCAGCTCAACATGTTGCCATGCTTCCACCTCCAGCCTATCAACCAGATAGTCTCTCTGGGATCTTACTTTATAAAAAATGGGAAAACTCATCTTGAAGTTGGCTTCCCGCTTAGATGCTTTCAGCGGTTATCCATTCCCTA
>ONJI01000047.1 GCA_900318075.1 uncultured Bacillota bacterium
AAAGGATTGTCCCCTGTAAATTACAGGTTACAATCCTCAAATTAGAAACTATTTATAAACTGTCCAACTTTTGGGGTTCAGTTCATTACATCTAGTTTTTTTTGAATAATATTTTCAAATTTAATCCATAATAAAAAAAGAAAGGAAGATATTAATGGATGAAAATTTAGAAATGCTTGAATATTTATATAAAGCAAGCAATATGGGACATAGTAGTACTGAAGACTTACTCACAGAACTTAAAGAAAAAGATAATAAAATAAAAAAATTATTAGAAGACATAAATAAACAATATGAACATTTTGAAAAAGAAAGTGCAAGACTTTTAAAGAAAAATAAAAAGGAGCCAAAATCTGCGGGAATAATGGCTGATATGATGAGTAAAATGAGTATAAAAAAAGAAGTAATAAAAGATAATAGTGATTCTAGTATAGCAGATATGCTTATACAAGGTCTTACCATGGGAAATTTAGAAATAGATAAAAGAATATCAAATTTTGAAAAAGAAGTAGATAAAAAGACAATAAACTTAGCTAAAGAGTTTAGAAAATTTGGTGAAGACTATATAAAAAAGCTTAAAGGATACCTATAACAAATTACATGACATTTTTCATAATATATCTTGAAACAAACAAAAAAATAATTTATAATGATTATAGAAAGTAGGGGTTTATTATGAAAAACATAAACATTAAAAAGATATTAAATAGTCCAAGTGCTAAGACAATTTTAACAGTAATATTACTACTATTAATTGTTATATCAGTATGGCTTAGAACAGGGGATAAAATAAAGAGAAAACAACCAGAAGAAAAAAAATATGAAACCTTTGCCCACACAGATTCAGGAATTGTTAGCGAAGAGACATTCGAAGGATTAAAAGTTACAAACATTTCTCTAATTACTAATAAAGGATATACCACATTTACAGCAAGTGTTACAAACACAAATGACACAGATAATAAAATTGAAAATATTTATATCGATTTAAAAGATAAAGATGATAATGTAGTCATAAGTTTAAAAGGATATATAGGCACACTAAAACCAAATGCAGTAACTACTGTAACAACTCAAGCTAAAGGTGAATTTAAAAATGTGGTATCTAAATCCATTAGAGAATGCATTGATTAAAAAAGTGATATTTTATATATCACTTTTTAAATGTTTAAAATTGCTTGGTTTTGAATCTCTAAATCATCATTAATTGGAATTTTCTTATCATCTTGTTGTTCCTGCGCGGCCATAGCTGCTTTAGTTTCAATAATAGCTTCTTTTAAAGAACCATTATCACTTATTTGATCATCATCTTCAAGTTCAATTAGTTTTAATATTTCCTCAAAAGATGTAAGGCCTTTTAAAACTTTTTGCAATCCATCTTGAAGCATTGTTATAACGTCAGAACCACCATAGACAAGTTCTCTAAGCTTGTCCTTAGGAACATCATCACTTAAAGCATCACGAATTTTTTGATTAATTTTTAGAACCTCATGAATTGGGATTCTTCCGCGATATCCATCATTACAATATTCACAACCTTCAGCATCATATATTTCCTCAACTTCTTGGCCTAAAACAGTTTTAAAAATTTGCTTTTCATAATTTGTAGTCTTTCTTGTAGTTTTACAGTGATCACATAGTTTTCTAGCCAGTTTTTGAGAAACGACACCTTCTAATGCCGAAGAAAGTAAATATTTTTGAACATCCATATCAATTAGACGCTCAATAGTATTTAGTGAAGTATTAGTATGCAAAGTTGACAAAACCAAATGCCCAGTAATTGAAGCTCTAACTGCGATTCTCGCTGTTTCCGTATCACGGATTTCTCCAATCATTATTATATTAGGATCTTGCCTTAAAATAGATCTCAAAGCAGTAGCAAAAGTAAGACCAATCTTACTATTAGTCTGTACCTGATTTATACCAGCAATGTCCATTTCAATAGGATCTTCTACAGTTATAATATTAGTTGAAGAAGTATTTAAATACTGTAATATTGAATAAACAGTTGTAGATTTACCACTACCAGTAGCCCCCGTAACCAAAATAATTCCGTTAGGAACACTAATCATTTCTAACATTTTTTTATAATTCTCATCGCTAAATCCCAGTTCACCTAAACCAGCCATACTCATTGAATAATCTAAAATACGAATAACTATCTTTTCGCCACCACTAACTGGAAGTGAAGAAACACGCAAATCCAAATCAATACCTTGTAAAGTAGCTTTAATAGCCCCATCTTGTGGTAATCTAGACTCCGTAATATTCATTCTAGCAACAGTCTTAATTCTTGTTATTAAATAATCTTTTACATCGTTAGGTACTTCGGCATAATCATACAAAATGCCATCTATTCTAATTCTTATTAATAGCTTGTCAGCTTGCGGGTCAAAATGTATATCACTCGCACCCCTTTTAGTAGAATCTACTAAAATATCATTTAATATATCGACTATTGGCATCTTTTGAAAATCAAAAGCTCTAATCATCTTATCAACCCCTTATAAAATTAGGACTAGATTTTATCCTAGATATATTATATAATATATTTAAGATAAAAACAATTGAAAAAGGTGAAAAAGAATGTCAAAAATGAATAATAGGGGTTTTTTACTTGCCGAATCTTTGATAGTTTCAACATTTGTTTTAACAGTTTTAATCTTTCTTTTTGTTCAGTTTAGAAATCTAATGGCTAATCATAAAAGAAGTTACACATATAATAGCGTAGAAAACATCTATGATTTAGGTTCATTATCAGACTACTTAAAAAATAGTGGACAGCTAAATAAATTAAAAATAGATTTAGGCGAAAATCTATATATAGAAGTATATAAAAATAGTAGCTGCATAAATATCATAAATCCAGATATCTGTACAGATTTAGCTACAGCTATGGGCTTAGATTACATGATATATACAAATTCAGATATAGATATAATCAAAAGTAACTTAAATGCTGCAGCACTACCAGAAGATATGAAAAATTTTATAAAAAAAGTCGATGCCACTAAAGTTGAAGATAAAGGAAGGCTAATTGCCAAATTTAAAAATGGAAATTTTGCCACTATTGCTGCAGATACCCCAATTGTTATTCAATCGCCTGAAATTGGTAATGAAAGTTCACCATTTAGTGGAACTGTGTATGCATGGAATACAACAGACATAATAGTAGGTACATCAACAATAAATGATTTAGTATCATCAAAAACAGCGCAGCCATATTATACAAGTGCATCAGATGTGATGAGTGCAAGTGGATATACATTCTTTAATAAATATACAGTAGTAAATGATACAATAACT
>ONJI01000039.1 GCA_900318075.1 uncultured Bacillota bacterium
TCATCACAAATCTTATTTATCTTTAAATCATAATAAATCTTTTGTAAGAATAAATAACCACCATTAAACAATAATTGTTCATCTTTAGGAATAATTATATTTTGAGAATATTCTTTAATGATTTTACGAGTTCCTTCTTTTTCTTTTTTTGTAAGTTCTTCAGCATATCTTTTAGCCCAAACATAAGGATCTTCACCATTAGCTTTAATTATAACTTCTTCTAAAGTGCCAAGTTTTTCAACAATTTTAGTGGAGTGTTTTTTATCAATATAAGTTGATTTAATAATATAAAATAGAATAGCATTTTTACTCTTAGAAGTTGATAATCTCATAAAATCACTACCTTACAAATCAAGTATAACATACTACTCAAATAATACTCAATAGTAAAATGAAAAAATTGACAAAAAAATAACCATTTTATAATGGTTTGCAGGATTTTTAAATTTTAAAAGTGTTAAACTTCCGCCTGTAAAATACAGATTACAATCCTCTAATTAGAAACTATTTATTAACTGTCCAACTTTTGGGGTTCAGTTCAGTTTTAATGCATACTGTTTTTTTATTTTAATATAAATAGTTCTAAAGCTATATCTTTATTGATTGCTCCTGTTTTTATTTTCAAATCCATGTTGGCAAGTTCGTCTATATATTTAAGTAGTGTTTTTGCATTATATGCTCGGCTATTTTGAATGGCTAATTTTACTCTGTAAGGATGAATTTTTAAAATTGTTGCTATATCTTTCTCACTATGTCCTTTTTTTAATAATTCTTTTGATTGATACATTATTCTAAATTGATTAGCTAACATTATTATTATTTTAATAGGTTCTTCGTTTATATTCAGCATTTCGTGATATATCTCTATAGCTTCTTCTTTATTATCTTTTACTATATCATCTATCAGTTTAAAAATATCTACTTCTATAGTTTTAATTGTTAAATTTAATATATCCTCTGTGGTAATGTTTTTATCATCACCTTTGTATAATTTAATTTTATCTATTTCATTTTGAATATTAAAAGGATTAGTTCCTACTCTATCTATTAGTAATTTAATATTTTTGTATTCGATATTGTAATTTTTTAATAATTCTTTTATTAAAACTTCGATGTTTAATTCTTCATTAAATTCTAACACTTTTCCGTTTTTATTTATAAGTTTGGTTATTTTTTTTCTAGAGTCAATTTTTTCACTATGAACTATAAAGATTAATGTTGTATATGGATTTATATTATTTAGATATTTTTCAATTATTTCATTATCTTTATTTGCTGTGCTTGTAAATATATTTGCATTATCAGCAATAACAATTTTTTTGTCTTGAAACAATGAAAATGTTTCGCAGTCGTCTATGACATTTTTAACTGTATCGTTATTTAAATCGTATTTACTGATACTCATTTTATCAGCATTTTTGCATATTTTTTTAATTTCCTCTTCTATTTTAAATTCTTTGGTACCGTAAAGCAAGTATATCATTATTACCACCTAATACCATTATATCAGAAAAAAAACATAAAAAAAACTTATGCCATTTTTTTTGGATAAGTTTTAATTTTTATAGATTGTTTGTTTTTAGAACTTATAAATTGTGAAAAATCTCCATTAGCTCTATATATTCTACTATCTGGTTTAGCTAAATTGAAAGGTGTCATTCTGATTAATTGCTTTTTTAGAGTTTTTTTTCTATTTTTATCTGTATAAATGTTTGCTACTATACTAAAAGTGTTTTCATTTATAAAACTGTCTAGTTCGTTTTTTTCATCTGAATTTAAATTTTCTATTTTTTGAATGTACTCATATATTTTCTCACATAAATCGTAATTGCTTTCATCGCTATTTATATATGTCTTAAAAGCTTTTTTAGCTTCTTTAGTGTACTCAACTAAGTTATTCATGTTACTTCCCCCTTTCAGGAATAGATAATATTATAGACTTAATTTGTTGTAATGTCAACTTTAGCTTTTTTATTATTTTATAAAGGAAAAAAGAATAGAAATAATTCTATTCTTCAAATTGTGCATTATATAAATTTGTATAAAAGCCGTTTTGTTTCATTAGTTCTTCGTGGGTGCCTTGCTCGATAATATTTCCTTCATTCATAACTAATATTAAATCGGCATTTTTAATAGTGGATAATCTATGCGCAATTATAAATGAAGTTTTTCCTTTGGCAAGTTTATCCATGGCTTTACTTACTAATTCTTCGGTTCTAGTGTCAACATTAGATGTTGCTTCATCTAAAATTAGAAATGGTGAATTCTCTGTCATTCCTCTTGCAATTGTAAGTAGCTGTCTTTGACCGGCTGAGACGCTATCATTATCAGATAGCTTGGAATCATAACCTTTTGGTAACGTTCGAATAAAGTGATCTAGTCCAACTTCTTTGCATATATCTATTACTTCGTTATCTGTTATATTATCTCTATTAAATATTATGTTTTCTTTAATAGAACCATCAAATAGCCAAGTGTCTTGCAGTACCATTGTAAATAGTTCGTGTATGTTTTCTCGTGAAAGTTCTTTTGTCGATATTCCGTCTATTTTGATGTCTCCTTTATTAATTTCATAAAATTTCATTAGTAAGTTAACCATTGTAGTTTTACCCGCTCCAGTAGGCCCTACTATGGCAATTTTCTGTCCTGCGAGAACTTTTGCATTAAAATCTTTGATGGCAGGTTTGTCATTGCCATCGTATGTAAATTCAACGTTTTTGAATGAAATGTTGCCTTTTACTTTCTCTTTTTGTAAATATTTTTTAATATGGCTTTCATCTTTCATCTCTTTTTCTTCTAAAAATTCAAATACTCTTTCAGAAGCAGCAGCAGCTGATTGTAACGATGTCATGGCTTGAGCAATTTGTGATAGTGGTGAAGTAAATAATCTTACATATGTGATGAAGGCAACTATTACTCCAAATGTAATTGCATTATTCATTGTAAGTAAGGCTCCAACAATACACACAGCTACATATCCAAAGTTTCCTATAAAGCCCATTATTGGTTGCATAAGTCCTGATATAAATTGGCTCTTTTTGTTACTTTCACAAACTCGTTCATTATATTCATTAAATTTTCTATCTGCTTCTTTATCGCCGTTATAGGCTTTTACGACATTTAATCCTGAGTAGATTTCTTCGATGTGTCCATTTAGGTTACCTAATTCTTCTTGTCTAGCTTTGAAGTATTTTTGAGAATTTTTAAGTATAAGCATCATTCCTATAAATCCAATGAGACTTGAAACTATTGCAGTTACAGCCATTATCCAGTTTGTTATAAACATCATAATAATGGTGCCTAAAAATAATGTTATGCTGCTTACTAATGATGCTAGTGATTGGTTCATTGTTTGAGCTATGGTGTCAACGTCGTTTGTTATTCTTGAAAGAATGTCACCGCTAAGATGTTTATCAAAATATTTTAAAGGTAATTTATTTATCTTATGTGATATTTTATTTCTTAAATTGTTGGCAAATTTGTTTGATACAGTTGACATAATGATAGATTGTATAAATGTAAATAGTGCGCTAGAGGTATACATGATAAGCAATAATAATGTTATTTGTTTTATTTTTTTAATGTTCATGTAAGGATTTATGACTTTTTTTATTGATTTAGGCATTTTATCTATTTTTTTATACATTTCTTCTGCTGATGAATCTTTTGATAGTGTGCTCATTATTTTTAGAAATTTGTATTGATCTATTCCAGAAATTTTTGTTCCATCTATTTCTATTTCTTTAAATAGAATATTTTGAAAACATGTTGGTATGTCTGTGTTTTGTGTGTCTTTATTTAGTGATTTTATTAGTTTTATTTTTTCTTCACTTGTAATTTCTACTCCTTCATACGTACTTGCTGGTAAAATTTTATTTAGAATACTTTTAGGAAGTGAACTTATGGTTGTTAGTAATTTTGTTTGATCTTTTTCATTTCGTATAGAATTTATGCTTTCCTTTAAGGCTTGTTTATCTTCATAAGTTATTTCGTTTGAAAGAAGAATTTCAGTTATTGTATTATCATCTAGTTTTATTTCTAAAACTTTAGGTAGTAAATTTTTGAATTCTTTTTCATTTAGATTTTTTGTGGTTTTTTTGGTAATTATTTCTATATTTTTTTGATTTATAATTAAACCATTAGAAATTTCATCTGTCAGTTTTGATAATCTATTTGGAGCAGCTATTGATAAAATTGATCCTAGGATAGCTAATGTGAAAGCAATTATTAATAAAGTTTTATACTGATTTAATGATTTAAAAAGTTTTGTTATAGCACTTTTAAAATCTTTCGCTTTTTCACCACTTCCTATAGGACCTCTAGGACCTGGCATATGTTTTTCGTTTTTAGGCATTTTCTAGTTCCTCCTTTGAAAGTTGTGATAGGGCTATCTGTTTATATACTTCACATGTTTTAAGTAGTTCTTTATGAGTTCCTATTCCAGCACAATGTCCTTTATCTAAAACTATTATTTTATCAGCGTTCATGATAGTTCCGATTCTTTGGGCTACTATTAAAATAGTGGCATCTTTAGTATGTTTTTTTAGTTCTTTTCTAAGTACGGCATCTGTTTTATAATCTAAGGCTGAAAATGAATCATCAAATATATATATTTCTGGATTTCTTGCAATGGCTCTGGCAATAGCTAGACGTTGTTTTTGACCTCCTGATATATTTGTTCCTCCTTGGGCAATATCACTTTCATATTTATTATCCATTTTTGTTACAAATTCTGTAGCTTGAGCTATATCAATGGCCTTTTTTATGTCTTCTTTAGTAATCTCTTTACCATTATCGCCGTAAGAAACATTGTAATTTATTGTTCCGTTAAACATAACAGCTTTTTGTGGTACGTAGCCCAATTTATTCATTAAGGCTTCGGTTTTATATTTTTTAACATTAATTCCATCAATTAAAACTGCGCCATCGGTTGCATCATAGAATCTTGGAACTAAATTTATAAGGGTTGATTTACCTGAGCCGGTTGAACCGATAAAAGCCACGGTTTCTCCTTTTTTGGCTTTAAAAGAGATATTTTCTATAACGTATTCATCTGCGTCAGGATATTTGAATGATACGTTTTTAAATTCTACTGTTCCTTTTTCTTTAGTTTCTTTGTCGAAGTCTCCTGATATTATACTTAATTTTGTATCTAAAACTTCGTTGATACGGTTGGCTGAAACTTGGGCTCTTGGCAAAATCATAAAAATCATGGCGAGCATTAAAAACGACATAATGACTTGCATAGCATAGGAACTAAAAACGACCATGTTGCCAAAGATTGTAAGTTTATCTACCATAAGGGCATCTTTTATAAGGTATGCTCCAGTAAAATAGATTGCTAGTGTAACTCCATATAAAACTAGATACATAACTGGTGACATAATGGCAAATTTTTTTTGGTTATATAGTTGTGTGCTTGTAAGTTTGTCATTTACTTTATCAAATTTATCTTCTTCGAATTTTTCGGCATTAAAGGCTCTAACAACTCTGATTCCTGTTAAGTTTTCTCTAGTAATTCCATTTATTTTATCGGTTAATTTTTGAACGATTTTAAATCTTGGTACGACGATTTTGATAAGGATGAGGATTATACTTAAAAGTATAATTATGGCAATCCCTGTAATTGCACTCCATTGCCAGCTTTTGTTTAGTATTTTTGTGATGGCCCATACAGCTGTTATTGGGGCTTTTATAAGTAGATGAAGTCCCATACCTATTAACATTTCTACTTGGGTTACGTCATTGGTTGTTCTAGTAATTAAACTACTTGTAGAAAAACTTTTTATTTCTTGCATTCCTAAGTTTTCTACTTTATCAAATATAGCTTTTCTGATTTTTTTCGAAAAGTCGGAAGATATATGTGCAGATAGGTATCCTGTTACAACGGCGCATATCAAACTTCCAAAGGCACATAATAACATGTATCCTCCATTAATGAGAATATCTTTCATTTTGCTGCCTTCTGTTTGTACTAAGATAGTTATTTCTGACATATAGTCTGGCATTTTAAGCTCTAGCCATACGCTTCCGACAACAAATAAGATGCACAAAAAGATATTAAGTTTATCTTTTTTATTCCAGAATTTTATTAATTTTATCATATTCCTCTCCTTTGCTTATATTATTTTTCATTTTATTTATAATATTTATAAATGTTTTTCGTTCATCTTCGGTGATTCCTTTGGTAAGTGTGTGGCTTAATTGTGTCATTTTTTCTTTTTTTTCTTCAAAGATTTTTTTTGCTTTAGCTGTTATTATTATTTCTTTACTTCTTAAATCGCTATCATTTGTTTTTCGTCTTATTAAATCGTTTTTTTCCATTGTTCTTAGTACTTCAGATACTGTGGCTCTTCTGATGTCTAAAGCAGTTTCTAAGTCCTTTTGATATATTTTTTCTTTTTGACAATGAAAAATATAATTCATTATTTCCATTTGGGTGGTTGTTGGTTTTGCTTTCTTATCATCTTTTTTTATAAAATTTCGCTGTACAAGTTTAAGTAAAGATTTTATTTGATAAAGTATATCCTCGTTTTCCATGTTTTACCTCTTTATTTTATTACTGCTTTATCAATTTTATTACTAAATAAAAAAATTGTCAATAATCTAACAAAATGTCAATAAAAAACGCGTCTTAATTGTTGACGCGTTGTGTGATCATTGGAGTATCCATAGTTATTTTTTCAAATGTATACCCATTTTCTTTTCCAAATTTAATTATCTGTCTTAAAGCATCTCTTGTGTATGGTTTAATATCGTGCATTAAAATCATGTTTGCTCTTTCTTTTTTTAATCTATTTACGACGTTGTTATATACGCCACTAGATGCGGTTGTTTCACCGGCATCGCCAGATGATATATTCCAATCGTAGTATCTAAATCCTTTTTCAAGGGCGCTTTGAGTTAATCTTGTCATTATACCAGGCGAATATTTTTTACTTACAGTATTTGATGAACCGCCTGGAAATCTAATTATCATCGATGTTTCTCCAGTAATTCTCTTTACTCTATTTTGAATGTTTGTTAAATCTTCATAGAAACTTTCATCTGAAGAATATACTTTACTATAATCATGAGTTGATGTGTGAAGGGCTACAGTATGTCCTTCATCATATTCTCTTTTAATTAAATTATCTGGGCCACTACTGGTTACAAAGAATGTGGCTGGAACTTTTTCTTCTTTTAGAATATCGAGAATTATATTTGTTGTTCCATCTCTAGGACCGTCGTCAAATGTTAGGTATATTGTTCCTGGCTTTCCGTTATCTAAGGATGAGGTTTGCCTATTAATTACATTGATTGTTCTAGTAGCTGTCTGTTCATTTTTTGCCTTATCTTTAACTGTATAGTTTATTTTATAAGTTCCTGTTTTAGTAGTATCAACAGTACCTGATGTTTTTATATCTTTTGTGATATCACCATCACAGTTATCGGTGGCAGTAGCGCCTTCATCTTTATATGCTATTCCAACATACACGTTTATATTGCTGCTACCTTTTATAGTTATCACTGGTTTTGTTTTATCTTGGTATGTTAAAGTTCGTTTAATTTTGGTCTTGTTTTTTGATGAATCAGAAACGGTATAATTTATTTCTTCGGCTTTTACATCTATTTTTACTTTTTTTTCTAAGTTTTTATCGTAATTGTCTGTTACAGTATATCCTTCTTCTTTGTATTCAGTGTTAGGGCATACGTCGGTATTTTCACTTCCGTTTAAAACTATTTTTGGTTTTTCATCGTCGATGATTTTGACTATTCTATTTTTTTTAAATGTTATTCTATTTATTTTAACTGAATATGTTATACTGTAAGTTCCGATTTTTTTTTGATTTATGTTATTTTTTACTTTGACATATTTTGTATAGTTTTTACCAAACCTCGTGACGTGGTATCCTGGTTCTTCGTATGTATCACCATATTTTAATATTATATTTCCTTTTGTAAGATCAAAGTGGGCAGGCCAAAAGAAGAAAACTAGAATTCCGGTTATACATAAGATTAAAAATGTAGAAATTCCTATTATTATAATATTTTTTTTACTCATACTTCATACCTCCCACATCTATTTGGCTCTTATTTCATTTAATGAATATTTACATCCGCAATAATCCTGACGATATAATCCATATTTTTTAGATAATTCATTGCTTCGCTTATATCCTTCTTTTTTCTTAAAGTCTGAATATAGGTATTTAACATTATATTTTTCTTCTAAAACTTTTCCTATTTTATTTAGTTTTTGAGAATCTTTATATGGGCTTACTGATAGTGTAGTACAAAAGTAGTCGTATTTTTTTTCTTTAGCAATTATTGCTGTTTCTTCTAATCTAAGATGAAAGCATTTGGTGCATCTTTCACCGCCTTCTTTTTCTTGCTCAAGTCCTTTTGCTATATTTTCAAATTTTTCACTATCATAACCTATTTCCATTATTTCTATATCCATTTTCATTTTTTCTATTAGTTCTTTTAATGTAGTAAATCTCTTTTGATATTCTGCTTCTGGGTATATGTTTGGATTATAGTATAATACTGTTATTTTAAAATATGGATTAAGTTTTTCTAAAACGGAGCT
Organism: uncultured Bacillota bacterium; assembly: GCA_900318075.1. Classification (GTDB taxonomy): domain Bacteria; phylum Bacillota_I; class Bacilli_A; order RF39; family UBA660; genus Coprosoma. Next base: position 8,573 of record ONJI01000039.1, read on the forward strand.
TGAACAAACCCCACAGCAGGCGTGTAATAGTAAACTTGGTTTATTTTCTAGGCTATTTAGTATTTTTTCCATTATTATTTGATAATTTGTTTTCATAATTTCCCTACTTTATAATTAAGCTTTTTCCAGTCATTTCTTTTGGCACTTTAATGTTTAATAGATTTAGTATTGTTGGTGCTATATCGGATAGTTTTCCGTCTTTTAACTTTATATTTTTTTTAGTTATGATAAATGGTACTTTACTTAATGAATGGGCGGTAATTATATTTTCATCATTATCTATCATTTCCTCACAGTTACCATGATCAGCAGTAATAATTAATGTTCCGTTTAGCTCTATTATTTTATTATATATTTTTCCTATGCATTCGTCTATAGTTTCTAAAGCTTTTATTGCGGCATTTAAATTTCCCGTATGTCCGACCATATCTCCACCAGCATAGTTCAATATAATTATATCATAATTATATATTATTTCTAGTAATTTATCAGTTATTTCACGAGTGCTCATTTGTGGTTTTAAATCGTATGTAGCTACTTTTTGTGATGGGATAAGAATTTGGTCGCAATTTTTTAATTTTTCTTTATTTTCCCCGTCAAAAAAGTATGTAACATGTGCATATTTTTCGGTTTCAGCAATTCTCAATTGTTTTAGATTATTTTTTTCAAATATTTTTCCTAAATAGTTTTTAACTTCTGTATGTTTAAACATGCTTGTATGTTTAACTGTTTTATCAACTGGCAACATTGTTACTAATTTTAAATTGTCTATATGTTTTGTTTTAAATTGTGTAAATTCTTTATTTGTTAGTGCTGAAAATAGTTCTCTTAATCTATCTGGCCTAAAATTAAATACTAAGATTCCATCACCATCTTTTATTATTCCGTTTGATGCCGAAAATGGAATAATAAATTCATCAGTTATGTTATTCTGATAGTATTCATCTATTTTTTCATCTATGTTATAGGTCTGGGTGATAGTAGTCATTTCGTGGTAAGTTTTTTCTATTCTATCCCATCTATTGTCTCTATCCATAGCGTAATATCTACCGCTTATTGTAGCTATTTTACCGCATTTTGTTTCATTTATTTTATCTTCTAAAATGTGGATGAATTTTAAAGCTTCATGGGGTGTTGTGTCCCGGCCATCAGTGAAAATGTGGTAGTAAATATTTAGGTTTTTATCTTTTAAAACGTCAATAATGCCCATTAAATGGTCAATGTGTGAGTGAATACCACCATCGCTTAGAAGACCACATATATGTAGATCTGAATTATTGTTTTGTACATGTTTTATTAGATCTAACAGTTCTTTGTTTTGTGAAATTGTTTTATCTTTTATAGAATCTGAAATTATATCTATGGACTGCTTTATAACTTGTCCTGTTCCGATATTTATATGTCCTACTTCACTGTTACCCATTTGACCTTTTGGAAGTCCGACATATTCTTCACTTGCTTCTAATAGGCAATTCGGATAATTATCTAGTAAATAATCAAGATTTGGTGTTTTAGCTTCTTTTAAAGCGTTTCCATGATTTTCTTTCCTTATACCTACTCCGTCTAAAATACATAATAGTAGTGGTTTCATTTTATCCCTCTTTCTTTTTTTATTATAACATTTTTAGATAAAAAATTAAATTTAAATAGATCCTTATATATTAAAACCTCGTTTCTATTTTAAGAAACGGGATTTATTTTAAAAATTATAAAAACTTATTATTGTATTTAAATCAATTTTTGATAAAAGTAGTACTATAGCACCAAGAGCTAAAAAAGGCCCAAAAGCAATTATATGATCGCTATTTTTACTGATTATTAATATTGATAGTGGAAGACCAATTAATGAACCGACGAATATGGATAATATGGCGATGGGAAATGTTAATACCATGCCAAATATAAATAGTAGTTTTATATCTCCCCCACCCATTGATTCTTTTTTGAAAATAAAGTCGCCAAATTTTTTTAATAAGAACATGAATATAAAGGATAATATTCCATCAAAAATAGATGTTAGAGCTTTGTTGGGACCGTATATAATGTATATTTCTATTAATAATAGTGTTCCAAAAAAAATGAGGACACTATCTGGTATTATCATGTAGTTATAATCGCTTACGGTTATTATAATTAATAATGATATAAATGTAATAGCTATTATTAGTTTTGAAGTGAGTCCGAATGAAATATATGCGAGCATAAATAAGATTCCGGTCAATAATTCAAATATTGGATAAAATAATGATATTTTTTCATGACATTTTCGGCATTTACCTTTTTGAATAAAATAAGATAATATAGGGATTAATTCATATGATTTTAGTTTATGACCACAGTTTGGACAGTGGCTTGGTGGAAATACTATAGATTTTCCTTTTGGAATTCTGTAGCCTACTACATTGTAAAAGGAGCCAAAGATAATTCCTACTACAAACATTATTATATTCATAAGGTCTTCCTCCTTTAGGCTTGAATACTGCTATACATTGAGAACATAGGGACAACAATTGATAAGACTATAATTCCAACCATAGCTGTCAGCATTATAATTAATACTGGTTCGATAAATGTTTTGATTCTTGCGACTGAGTTTTTATGTTGATCTTGAAAATAAGTTGAAACTTTTTTCATCATTTCTGGCAATTGTCCTGTTTTTTCGCCGGTTACTATCATTTCATATGCTGAAACTGGAAAAGCCCAGTAATCTTTAAAGGCAAGTGATATGGTTTTTCCTTTTGAAACGTTATTTATGGCTTCATATATTAATTCTTTATATATTTCGTTATTTGTAACTTTATTTAGTATTTCCATACTATCGGTTATAAAAACGTTATGGGAAAGTAATGAAGCAAAGGTTTTAGTGAATGTTGTTACTTCGTTATATATAATTACGTTTCCAAAAACAGGTAGATGCATTAAAATGTATTGAATATTTTTTCTAAATGTTTTTACATTTTTGTATAGATATATAAATAATAGAAGAATCAATATAAATACAATTCCAATATATATGATGTATTTTTTTAGAAAATCACTGAGGGCTAATACCATTGTTGTTATCCATGGTATTTTGGCATTGTCCATACTATTATAAATATCGACAAATTTTGGAACGACATATAACATGATAAATGTCCCAACACCTATGGCGATTACAAATATTATAGCAGGATACATCATAGCTGTTATCATGGCTTTTCTCGTTTCTTCTATTTCAGAAAAGTATTCTCTCATATCATTTAATGTTTCTGGTAGTTCTCCAGTCATCTCAGCTGTTTTAACCATGTTAATTAATATTGATGGAAATACTCCATCTTGCTTTGATAAGGCTTCACTAAAACTTAAACCAACAGATAGATCATAAACAATTGTTTTTAAAATTCTCTGATATTTTGGTTTCTTTTCCTGGCGGGCTAATATTTTAGTGGCGTCAGCTAATGATATTCCAGCATTTAAATAGGCATATAGCTGGTCTAGCAAAAATATTAAATCTTTTGTTTTATATTTGCTAAAGGATCCGCCATGAGAACCGTGTAGTAAATTTATCCATTTGTTTGTTTCAATTTTATATATTTTATTTCCTTCACTAGCTAAGAATGAATAAACTTCTAATTTTGAAAAGGCGTTGAAATATCCTTTAATTATTTTACCATCTGGATCTTTTATGAGATACTCATATGTCTGCTTTTCTTTTGATTTTTTTGCATCATCGCTGTCAAAATTTATTTTTAATTCTGGCAAGTTTATATCTTTTTTAGCTCCACCGATGTCGCTATTTAAAACTTTAGCAATTTTAGAAAATATAGATTTCTTTTTAGGTGAATTCTGGTCGAGCATTTTGCTTTCGTTTATGTATTCTTGAAGTTGTTTTTCATTTGTTTGCATTGTTTTATTTCTTATTTCTTCTTCTTTTTTTTCTTTGATTTCTGCTTTATTTTTTGCTTCAATTAATAGTCTGTCATTGTTTGGTTTTTCTTTTTGTTTAGGCCTTACAAATATGTTTTTAATTCCTAAAATTGAATATCCTAGCATTTCTATGAATAATCTAGGAAACCTTATAAGCCCTAGGAAGAAATACTTTATAAATTTGGCGATTATTTTCATTATGAAAATTAGTCCATGATATACGTATGTGCATGGTTTTAAAAATGTCTTTAATATCATATAAGCACCTTCCTACTCTTTTACTATTTAATTATAGCATAATTATAGTTAAAAAGAAAACTTTTTTTTAGTAAAACATATAATATGTTAGAAAGGAGCTTAAGCTATGAATTATTATAATCCTTATTACTTGATGAGTCCTGTTAATATGGCAGAATCTCCAAGACTTTTTTCTGGTATATTTGGAAGAGGTGGTTTTACTTTAGGAACTATCCTTAATGGGGCTCAGCGAACATTAGGCCTAGTAAATCAAGCTATTCCTATTATTAAAGAAGCAGCTCCTATGATGCGAAATGCAAAAACAATGTTTAAAGTTATGAACGAGTTTAAAAAAATGGATGCTCCTTCAAAAGGTAGTGACTCAAGTATAGTTTTAGAAAATAATTCTGCATCAGGTGAGAAAAATAATTATCAAATTAGTAGTGGACCTACTTTCTTTGTTTAAAGTTGATTGTTTTTTGACTTTTTGATGATATAAAAGCAAGGAGGATTTTATTTCTTCCTTGCTTTTGCATATATTATAGTATATTTTCGTTTATCAAATATGTCTTTTTCTAAGGTTATTTCATATTTTTTATTTTTTAAAAATAACTTCAATTCATCAATATCAGTGTGACTTACAATAATTAGGTCGTTTTTTATTTCTTTGTCTAATATTTTTTTTATTGATCTAGTACCCATGCCTGATATAACAATAATTTCATCATTTAATTTTATATTATCAAGTCCATCACATACTTTTGTTTCAATATTGGCATTGTATTTAATAATGTTTTGTCTTGCTCTTTCTATACATTTTTCCGATATATCTGTTGCTAAACATGAACAGTTTTTATATTTATTAAGGTATATGTCTAAAAGTGCGTGATCGGCGCCGATATCAATAATTTTTGAACCGGATTTTATTAAATTACATATTTCTAAAAGCCTTGGCCTTATTTTTAAATTAGTCACCTAGATAGTCTTTTAGTTTGCGACTTCTAGATGGATGTCTTAATTTTCTAAGGGCTTTGGCTTCTATTTGTCTTATACGTTCTCTTGTTACTCCGAATAGTTGTCCAACTTCTTCTAAGGTACGTGGTCTTCCATCTTCTAGACCAAAACGTAGTCTTATGACTTTTTCTTCTCTTTCAGTTAAAGTTAGTAATACTTCAGATATTTCGTCTTTTAGCAGTTCATTTACAGCAAAGTCTTCTGGACTCATGTTTGTTTCATCTGGTATAAAATCACCTAAGTGTGAGTCTTCTTCTTCTCCTATGGGAATTTCTAGACTTACTGGTTCTTGGCTAATTTTATAAATGTCTCTAATTTTTTCAACGCTTGTCCCCATTTTTTTAGATAATTCTTCTTCTGTTGGTTCTCTATTTAGTTCTAGTGTTAGTTGTCTTTCTATTCTAGCTAACTTGTTAATTGTCTCGACCATGTGAACAGGTACTCTGATTGTTCTTGCTTGATCGGCAATTGATCTTGTAATTGCCTGTCTAATCCACCATGTAGCGTATGTTGAAAATTTATAACCTTTAGTAACATCAAATTTTTCAACGGCCTTCATTAAACCAATATTTCCTTCTTGAATTAGATCTAAGAAAAGCATTCCTCTTCCGACATATCTTTTGGCAATACTAACTACTAGACGTAAATTGGCTTCTGCTAGTGTTGCTTTTGCTTGCTCATCGCCTTCAGCAATTCTATCTGCAAGTTCTAATTCTTCTTCGGTTGTAAGTAGTTTTATTTGTCCAATTTCTTTTAAATACATTCTTACGGGATCATTAATAGTTAAATCTTTAGTGAGCAGTTCGTCACTTACATTTTTTGCATCTCCGTCAGTATCATCTTCATTTTCAGAAACCACCTGGATGTTATTTTCATTAAGGGCATTATAAAGATCATCTAATGAGTCGGCATCTAATTCCAAATTTTTTAATTTTTCAGCTAATTGTTCATAGGTTATTGTTCCATTTTTCTTTCCTAATTCAATAAGTTCTTTTTTTCTTTCTTCAAAAGTTTTAATTTCTTCAAACATATATTACACTCCTTTTTTTAAATTGATAATTTTTTGCGCTATTTCGGCTTTTTTTATTGGGTCAGTTATTTCGTGCATTTTATTTTGCATTCTTTCAATCGCTATATTAATATTGTATTCTTTTATGACGCTTATATAGTCTTCTATTTCTTCTATGGTATAACTTTCAGATGTCATATTTTGGTTTATTTTTTTTATTGTATTGGTAAGTTCGGCATCACCTTCGATATGATCGATGAAACTTGCTTCGTTTATGTCACCATATTGGTGGAAAAATGCACTTATTTCTCTTGCTAAAAGTCTATATTCTTTAGTTGGCATATATGTAACTTTTTTGTCGTACATTTTTATAACTGTCTTACTTTTTAACATATAGTAGATTAAGTTTTTTTCGGCTTTTTCGTATTTTGTCAGTTTAATGGTCTCTTTTTCTTTTTTTATTGTTTTTGGCTTTTCTTTTAGGTGATTTCTTATTACTTGTTCGCTTATCTTAGTTTCATCTACTATTTTTTTTATTGTAACTTCTTTTAAAATTTCGTCATCTATTTTATTTATTTCTTCAATTATTTGGTTAATGTATTTAGCTTTATCGGCAGTATTATTTAGGTCTTTACCGGTTTTTAAATATGACAGTTCAAAATCCATGATGCTTATTGGGTTTTCAAGTTTTCTTTCAAAGGCCTCTTTACCAAATTTTTTGATGTATTCATCAGGATCCATGTTTTCTTCTAATCTTACAACTTTCGGAATTACACCTATTTTGTTTAATTCTTCGGCGCAGGCTTTAGTTGCTTTGGCTCCTGCCTCGTCACCGTCAAAGCATAGAATTATTTCTTTAGCCATTCTTTTTATTAAATTTGCTTGGTCTTTAGTGACAGCTGTTCCCATTGTGGCTATACAGTTTTTAATGCCGACTGAATGAGCTCTTATGACATCCATAAAACCTTCCATGACAATTATTTGATTTTTCACTCTGGCAATATCTTTAGCTCGGTGATAGTTGTATAATAGTTCTCCTTTTTTAAATATTTCGGTTTCTCTCGTGTTAAAATATTTTGAATTATCTTTTCTATTGTAAATTCTTCCACTATAGGCTATAACTTTACCTTTTAAATCGTATAATGGAAACATTATACGATCATAAAATAAATCAAAGTATCCGTATTCATTTCTACCAATTAGTCCGCTTTTTAGTACTTCTTCTGGTTTATATTTTTTAATTAGGATATTTGCAAGGGCATTTTTACCGTTTAGAGCTAGTCCAATTTGAAATTCTTTGATTATATCTTCATTTATGTCTCTTTCCTTTAAATATTTTTTTGCCTCTTTTCCGTTTGGGGTATTTATGTTGTTCATGTAAAACTTTAGGCTTAAATCATATATGTCATATTGTTCTTTATTTTCTTTTACTTTTGGTGTATATCCTAGATCTATTTTAATACCACCTAAATCTGCAATTTTTTTAACGGCTTCATTAAATGAGATGTTTTCATAATCCATAATGAATTTAAAAACGGTTCCTGTTGCGCCGCATGAGAAGCATTTATAAATTTGTTTGTCTTTACTTACGCTCATGCTTGGATTGTTATCGTCGTGAAACGGGCAAACACCAAAGTAATTTTTTCCTTTAGGAGTTAGTGATACGTATGATGATATTACGTCGACGATATTAACACTATTTCTTATTTCATTTATTTTTTCTTGAGTTAATGCCTGCATGGTACCATACCCCTCTATATATTAATATTCTAGATTTTTTGTCGATTTCCTTTTTTTAATCAAAAAAAAATTATAAAAAAGTAAATTTGTGGCTTTTTTTAAAACGTTTGTTCTTGTTTTTACGGTATTTCTTTTTGTAAGGTATCTATTTAATTGATTTTATTTGATATATGTGTAGTATTAATAATTATGTTACTTAACTATTTTTAAACAGTTTATTTATTTCTTCTTTGTAATTAAGCTGCTCGGCTACTTTTAAATAGGCTTCTTCTTTAGTACATAGATTATATATTGTATCGCCTTTTAAATATATTTTGTAATTATCTTCTCTATTTAAACCTATTTTATTTTTGGTAAGTAACTCTTCGATATAAGGTGTTTTATCAAGCTCAATTTTTACAATGACGCTTTTCATTTTTAGTTTGCTGTAAGGGTTGTGTTTTGAAAGCTTAAAAACCGGTTTAAATGTTTTAATACTAAGTTTTTTTGTGGAGGATTTTATTTCTAGACACTCAATAGGTATTGAGGCGTATTGTGCTTTATTTGACATTGCTTTTCCCTCCTTTTTTTATGTATTATATCTTCAAAATAATTTTTGTCAACAATTTTTTGACAATTATTTTTTTTATTCATAATGTTATCTTTTTATCTTGTAATTTACTAAAAATAAGACTCACAAAATGTGAGTCTTTATTGAGCTTATGCTCATCTATATAAAACGCTAATGCATTAGCGGGCGCTTTATAATGACTCTTTTAAGCTTGAGTCATTATATTGGGTAATTAGTTTTTTACTATTTTGATATTAAAGTATTATTATGGGGGTGATGATATTTTTCTGGTGGAGTTTAATCATAGTTTAGGCCTAATAGATTGTTTGATTCTGAAGAAGTGACAATTTCTATTTTATAATTTCTACTTTTAATATATCCTTTTTTTTGAAATATATGTATTGAAATTGTTTTCTTTCTGATGCATCTCCAATATTAATATATTCATCTTTCTATTATTTGTATGTATGATTGAACTATCACTTTTATGCATGACTTTAATAGTTGTTATACATTTATAGTATTAATAATCTTTTTATCTTAAGCTTTTATCATTCTTTTCTAAATTATTATGTTATCTATAGTTAAAGATTATTTTTTTATTTGATTTATTGCTTTTTCTATATGGTTATAATCTTTATGTGGTGATTGTCAAAAAGTAAGTTGATTAACACAATTCATTTAAAAAAAAGAACTATCAATTTTGATAATTCCATTTTTATTATTTTGATTTACTTTTTTGGCTTAAGTATTCTTGCTTCATCATTTCAATGATTTTACTATTATCATAATTAGTTGGGCCATGCATTGTCATACCAGATTCATCAACA
>ONJI01000040.1 GCA_900318075.1 uncultured Bacillota bacterium
ATAGTAAGAATAGTAAAAGGAAGATAATAATTACTAAAGATAGAATTAAAAAATCCTTCTTGTTCATATTCTCGCCTCCCTTCTTTTTAAGAAGTTTGGCTCCACCTAACTTATTAAATGTTCCTAATAAAATTATAACAAACGTTTGTTTATGTTCCAATAATTTTATAGTATATTTTTCTATTATTTATAATCCACTATGGTATTTGGATACTTGTGTCAAAACACCTGGAGGTTAAAGATTTTGTCATTAAATAAAAATAATACGAGGAGAAGTTATTATGAACCATATTTTATTTCATGTTCCACATGCGTCATTAAAAATTCCAAAATTATATTGGAATATATGTACTAAAGATACTAATTATATAACAAATATTAATATCGAATTATGCGATTATTTAACTGATAAATTGCTTCCTGATAATTGTCATAAACTAATTTTTAAATATTCTAGATTATTTTGTGATGTAGAAAAATTTAAAGATGATTCAAAAGAAATTATGTCAAAAAAAGGGATGGGTGTAGTTTATACAAAGGATTATGATAATGTTGTCATTGCCATTCCAATAAAGTGTCATAAGACAAAGGTAATAAAATCTTATTATGATAAACATCATAGTAAATTAAATAAAACAGTTACTGAAATGATAAAAAAACACAATAAATGTATAATTATTGATTTTCATAGTTATTCTGATACAATGGTTAAAAAAATGTTTAATGCTACTAATAATCCAGATATTTGTATAGGTGTTGATACCTTTTATACAGATGATAAAATTATCGAACTAACTGTTGAACATTTTAAAAAAAATGGTTACTCCGTTGAAATAAACAAACCATACTCTGGTACAATGATTCCCAATAAATTTTTAAATAAAAGAAACAAAAAATTACAATCAATTATGCTGGAAATTAACAAAAGATGCTATTTAAATACTAAGGAAGATTATTATAAATTTAAAAATTGTGTAAACGATTATTATAAAAAAATACAAAAATTGTAATAAAGAATTAAAATTTAATTAAAAGTATATTATATATTTTTTGTCATCATTCCAAAGATTATCTTTAAACTTTTCACATTATCTTATCTTTAATAAAAAAAGAGCTATGCCGTTATAAAAGTTGATACTATAGGCCCTTGTTATAATCTGCCTTAACTCAACCGCATAAATTTACTCCAAAAAGAGTAATAATACTATACTAGTAAACTGATAATTAGCAACTTCATCAATTTACTAAAATACATTATACGTGTTATAATAATTATTGAAAGTTAGGTGAAATATAATGAAAGAAGAATTAAGCTTAGTTCAAGAATGGGATAAAGTGTTTCCTCAAAGTGAAAAAGTTAATCATAAAAAAGTAACATTTAAAAATCATTTTGGAATTACATTAGCTGCTGATTTGTATGAGCCAAAAGAATATGAAGGTAAATTACCAGCACTAGCAGTTAGTGGCCCTTATGGAGCAGTAAAAGAACAATCAAGTGGTTTATATGCACAAGAAATGGCTGAAAGAGGTTTCTTAGCAATTGCATTTGATCCATCATTTACCGGAGAATCTGGTGGTAATCCTAGGTATATGACTTCTTACGATATTAATGTAGAGGACTTTCAATCAGCAGTAGATTATCTTATTAGTCTTGATAATGTTGATAGTGAAAAAATTGGAATCATTGGCATTTGTGGTTGGGGTGGAATTGCTCTTCAAACAGCATGTATAGATACTAGAATTAAAGCAACTATTGTTTCTACAATGTATGATATGTCTAGAATAGCAGGAAATGGATATAATGATTCTCAAGATAATGAAGCTGCAAGATATAACCAAAGAGTTAATTTAAATAATCAAAGAAATGAAGATTATAAAAATGGTAATTATGCATTAGCAGGAGGAGTTGTTGATCCTCTTCCAGAAAATGCACCTGAATTTTTACAAGGGTATCATGCGTATTATAAAACCCCAAGAGGATACCATAAAAGAAGTTTAAATTCAAATGAAGGGTGGGCAATTCAAACTAATACTTCAATGATGAATGTTAGATTATTTTATTATGCTAATGAAATAAGAAGTGCCGTAATGATTGTTCATGGAGATAAAGCACATTCTTTCTATATGGGAAAAGATGCATATGATAATATGATTAAAGATTCTAAATATACTGATAATAAAGAGTTTGTTGCTATACCAGGGGCAACTCATACAGATTTATATGATCAAAAAGATAAAATACCGTTTGATAAAATAGAAAAATTCTTAAAGGATAATTTAAAATAATGAAAAAAGAATTATTAATTGTAATTTGCTGTTTACTACTGCTTACAGGTTGTAAAAATAATTCTAATAATTCTAACTTTAATAATAATGAAACAAATAATTTCACCACTCAAAATAAGGATATTAAAGGGACTGATGAAAAAGTGTCAGATATAAAAGTAATTATTAATGACAAAACTTATACTCTTAAATTAGAAAATAATAGTACTGTGGAAGGGTTTATTAATTTATTACCACAAGAATTTACTATGAGTGAGTTAAATGGTAATGAAAAATATGTTTATATAGATAATTCTTTAACTACAAATTCATATTATCCAAAACATATTAAAAAAGGTGATGTAATGCTTTTTGGAAATAATTGCTTAGTTATATTCTATAAATCATTTGATACAAGTTATAGTTATACTAAAATAGGTCATATTGATAATTTAGAAGATTTAGGAAATGAAAGTATAATTGCAAAAATAGGATAATAAAAATAATCGGAAGATTAATGTTTTTCCATATATTTAAACTAGATGATTTTTATCACCTAGTTTTTATTTGAAGTGGATAGTTTAATTAGTGCAAATAAGTTCAAAAATGAATAGGTTGTTTACCAAGACTTTACTTGAATATAAAAAGATAAATACAAAACTTCATTATTTTAAAGTGCAAAATTGGCACTTTGAAATATAAATATTAATAGATTTATAGTATAATATATATGGTTGAAATCATTGAGAGAAAAAGGCAAGGAGGAAGTAATATGAATTATTATAAAACAATAGGAAGAATAAGATATTTAGATAATTCATTATTTACGTTATAAAAATGAAAAACAAATGGTACTTAATAAGTTCAATTTTTCAAGTATTGATAGGCTTAATTGCAATAGTGTTTTTTATAATATTAGTTATTAATGGTGAGGAAATGACTAAATGGATTATAACTTTACTCTTAGCTATTTTTTATGTTGTAATTGGCGTGATAGGTATAATTGATAATATAAAAAATAGAAAAATAAGATATAGGGTGAATCAATGAAAAAATATAGTAAGGAAATAATATTATTATTTCAATTATTAATGTTTTACATCTATCCATTATTTGTGGGAATGGATAATCCTTTTGGTATGGTATTAATGATAGTATTAATAACATTTATTTTATCAATAATAGCTGGAAGAATAATAAAAGAGAAAATAAAGTATTTTTATCCAATTATAATTTCGATATTATTTATTCCATCAGTATTTATATACTATAATGAATCGGCATTAGTTCATTCTTTGTGGTACTTAGCCATATCGTTTATTGGAATTGGACTAGGAACACTATTATATAAACTAAAAAATAGTCATGATATTTAGATATAGAACGGATGAGAATCCGTTTTTTTGTGTAATGTTTAATTAAGATAGCTATTTATGAAAAGAAAAAAGCAGTGTAAATATTTCTTTAATAGTATTAGAAAATCTAAAATTGAGAACTTACTATTTATTCATTTATATATCTTATTTTTTATTCATATATTTTTTTACTTAATAAATTTTATTATTTATCTTTTTTTTAAAGCTAAAATATGATAATATTATTATAGATATAATAAAGGAGGGGCTATAAATGATACTGAGAAAGCCTTATGCAGTTTTTATTAAATATTTTAAACTATTACATGCAGTAATGGCTGCTTTTATAGCTTTAGTTCTTTATAGATCTATTAGGCTTTATAATTTCTTTAGAGTTTATTCTATCGATTACCGTGCAGCAATGGGTGATTTTTCAGTTAGTAGATATTTGAACACATATAGTTTTGTTTTTACTATATTTATTTTAATTCTGACTATAGTTTTACTTTCAGTACTTATTTATAAGAAAAAACCTAAGTCACTTTATTTATATAATTTGATTTTATATGTTTTAGTTATAGTTTTATATATGTTTTGCGATACGGCTTTAAGGAATGCGAGTAGTGTCATTTTAGATGTAAGATTATCTAAAGCTCTTAGGGACTTTACTTTAATTGCAATTATCTTTCAGTTTGCTAGTTTAGTATTGGTCATCGTTAGAGCAATTGGTTTTGATATTAAGCGTTTTGATTTTGGTGCTGATTTGCAGCAACTTGATATTTCTGAAAAAGATAGTGAAGAAATTGAGGTTGCTATAGATTTTGATAAAGATGAAATTATCCGCAATTTTAAAAGTAATATTAGACATTCCAAGTATGTCTATGTAGAGCACAAGTTTATCATAAACGTTGCTATTGCAATTATAGTATTTGCTATATCTGTTTTTACATATTTAACTATTGGTGCTTATACTGAAAACTACAATCAAGGTCAAACTTTTAGTGCGAGCGGTGTGACTATGAATGTTATTGATTCTTATATTTTAGATAGTGATGCTAGTGGTAAAAAACTTGTAGAAACTGAAGGCAGTAATGCTGGAGCGATAGTTGTAGTTAGATTTCAAATAAAGGGTTTTCGCGTTAATCAAACTCTTAATACGGGACTTGCTACTTTAAAAATTGGTGATTTATCTTATAGTCAGAGTGTGAATCATGCTGTTGCGCTTTATGATTTAGGAACAGCATATGATAATCAGGAATTAACTGATGAATTTCAAACTTTTATACTTGCTTATGAAATTCCTTCAACACTTTCTAATAAAAAAATGATTTTGAAGTTTAATGATAGTAATAGTTTTGTAAGAGGCGAGATTGGTTCTAAAAATATTTTAATCAAATTAAAACCATCTGATTTGAGAAAAGATGGCCAAAATTTTGAAAAAAAACTTAATGAGACAGTTAATTTTGACGAAAGTATTTTAGGTTCTTCTAGCTTTACTATTAGTGCTTTTGAAATAAGCAATAAATTTAAGCTTGATTATAAGTATTGTTATAAAAAGGATAAATGCGTGGATTCTTATGAGTTTATTGTGCCAACAGCTACTGGTAATTATTTTAAAACTTTACTTAAAATTACTGGTAATATTACTTTTGATCAAAATTATAATATAAAAGATATTTATGACTTTAGAACTTTACTTAATAATTATGGCTGGATAAACTATAAAATAGGGGATAATCTTATATCTAAAAAAATAGATTCAAAGCTTATAAAGACAAGTTTTGCAAGGACTGATGATAGTTTTATAGAAATACCTTATGAGGTAAATAATGCTTCAGAAATCAGTTTGACTATAAAAATACGAAATCAAAATTATAAATATGTTTTGAAATAGTGTAAAATTATGTTATAATAAAAAGGAGGATACGATGATGGAAAACAGATATGTGAAATATTTTGTATGTTTGCTTTTTTGCTTTTTTGTGTCTCCTTTGATTACGAAGGCTACCTGCGATTATCAAAGAATGGCTGAGCTTTCTAAAATTGCTAGTAATGTTCAATTTAGTTATACTTATAAAGTCGAAAATAATATGCCAATTTTTTACTTAAGTGTTAGTAATATAACTAGCGATATATATGTTACTGATAATTATGGAAATATTTATAGGCAAAATATAAACGATATTCAAATTTTTCTTGGTTCAAATATGACATTTAATATTTATTCACATGATTATAATTGTCAAGGGGATAAACTACTTACGAAATATCTTAATTTACCATTTTATAATAAATATTCTAGTTATCCAGAGTGTGCGAATTATAGAAATTATAGTGCGTGTCAAATGTGGACAAACGATGCGCCTGTAACTGATGGCGAGTTTTATGAAAAAATAAATAGTTATAAAAAAACTAATAGTGATAAAATTATAGATAATAACGATGATACAGGGTTTATTCAAAAATATTCAATATTTATTATTACTGGAGTTATATGCGTTATTGGCATTTCAATTATGATTTTAGTTTGGAGGAAAAGAAAATGAAAAAAAAGCTTATTTTATTGTTTGTTTTCATGATGTTTTTAGGAATGGGAAGTGTTTCGGCCGATTATACGTGCAGTGCTAACAAAAATTGGTATAATTGCGATGGTGATGCATGTTCCTGTGAAATAAGTAAAGACAGCATTGATGGAATGTATTCAACATTTTATTATGCTAAAATACGAAATAAAAAAACTAATGAGGAAGATATAGCATATTGTATGGATGCTACTAGGTTATTTTATGGTCCTGTTAAAACACTTGAGGCTGACGCCGTATCTTATTGGTGGAATTATAGACTTACTACTTTTGATTACTCAATTCAAGATTACACTCGTATAGCGTCATTGAAAGAAAGAGGAAAAAGTGTAGAAGACGTTAAAGAATTTATAAAGCATGTTGGAGTTTACAAGTATTATTTTGAAAAGGAAAATCCATATAATGGTTCAACCTTTGGCAGTGATAACATGAGATATTATGTCCAAAAGGCTATTTGGTGGCTTATGGCAAGAGAATACGGCATAGTAGAGGGTACGACATTAAACTATATGTGGTCAAAAGGCTTTAAAGCTCATATTTCTAATGCTGAAAATTTTTATAATCAGCATAAGGATGAATTTGAGGTATCTGCACAAATATGGACAACCCCTGGTGATGGTGGCCAGCCAATTGCAACTTTAGATGTTAAAAGAAGACAAAACTATGATTACTCATTAGATATAGCTTGTACTAACTGTGATTCTAAAAATTCTGATAGTAAAGCATATGTTATTCAAGATACAACTGACTGGGATGCAATTAGAAATAGTAGAAAAGCAAGTAATTGTTCAGATGGAGTAAAATCACATTTTTATAAATCTGAAACTGGTTCATATTGTAGAGAAGAGTATCATGTTTATTTCCCTAACTCAACTAATAAAATAACTATTCAAACTGGAAGATATTTTACTTTAAATAGAAGATCTAGTGATGATAAGTATGTGGCTGCAGACATTCCTGATTTTAGGCCAGTAAAGGTTACTAAAATTAGAGAGTGTAAAGATGGTGATTTAAATAAATTAAAACAATTATCTGATTCATCTTTTACTAAATGTACTGGAGATATAACAATAGAATATAAAGAAGATAAATATAGTGTTACTAAAAAACTTGAACGTTATGCTAAAGCTTTAGAAAGCTCTTCTGCAATTAATGGTGATACATTAGTACAAAAGGCAACTTATGAATATACTTTGCCTAGTGATTTATATAGATATGTTGCTGTAGGAAGTGGACTTTCTAAATCAGCTATTACTGATTCAGAATTAAAATCAGGTGGTTTTAAAAATATTGGAGTTGGTAATTTACCAATTAGTAATAATAATAGTGGAAAGGTTTACTTACAATTTTCGTATGAACTTCCTAAGAGTAGCTGTGATAAATATACTAAAATGGCTACAGCTTACAAAAATGGTAATTTAAATTGTAAAAATGATAATCTTGAAAATGTCTATAAAAAATATGTAAATGGTAAAACTGACGGTAATGAGAAAATAGAACAAAGTGCCTGCGTAAAACTATATGGTTCAAGTAAACTTGGTCAAGGGGGCAGTGATGTTGAAAATTGTATTAAGGCAAGAGTAAACAATAGAACAAGCAAAAGCTGTATAAATCAAAATAAAATAAACGAAGATAAGACTAAGGGTTATTCTTGTTTATTAGTCGGCGATGATGATGAAGAACCTAATTATTGTACGGACAAAGATGGAAAAAAACAAAAGTGTGCAGACGGTGAAGATTTAGAAACTTGTAAAAAGAGATTATGTCCTGGAGGACCTAATTATTGTATGGACAAAAATGGAAATAAAAAACAGTGTGCAGACGGTGAAGATTTAGAAACTTGTAAAAAGAGATTATGTCCTGAAGTACCTAATTATTGTACGGACAAAAATGGAAATAAAAAACAGTGTGCCGATGGTGAAGATTTAGATGCTTGTAAAAAGAGATTATGTCCTGGAGTACCTAATTATTGTACGGACAAAAATGGAAATAAAAAACAGTGTGCCGATGGTGAAGATTTAGATGCTTGTAAAAAAAGATTATGTCCTGGTGGCGGTGGTGGTAAATGCCGCACAGAAAATGGTAAGTATTATGACGACAATAACAATGTGATTACTGCAAAAGAATATAGTAAGATTTGTTGTAATGAATCAAATCATGAAGAATTAGGACTTTCATGGAATCCAACTAGTAAAAAGTGTTGCCCACCTGATCAAAAATATTCTGAGGATACAAAAACATGTGTTCCAGATGGCAGTGGCAAATGCAGATATGAAAACAATGTATACTATGATGATAATGGAAATCGAATTACTAAAGAACAGTATGATGAGGTTTGCGTTAGCTGTAGTTTCTTTACTTATGCAGCGAGTGGACGTTCATGGAACCCGGTTGCTGGAGCTTGCTGTCCAGTTGGTCAATATTACAATGAGGAGACAAAAAAATGTGAAAATAAGCATTGTTCTGATGGACAGACTCCTTGCCCAGATGGAAAGTGTCCTACTAAAGAAGGACTTTGTTCTGGAACGCCAGGTATAAAACCTCCTGGAGCTAATACTGTAGTTTACCATACAATTGATTTAACAAATCCGTTTATTGGAAAAGCTGGAAAGAATAGAACTACTGGTGGTAACTGGTGTGAAAACGGCAATAATTTTGATTGCAGCACTAATAATGCGGTTGTTAAAAAGATTATAACTAGTAAGTCAGTATATAATGAGGAACATAAGCTTTACGAAATTACTTTAGATTCTAAAACTATCAATACAATTAGGAAATATAATAGAAAAAGAACTTATGATGATTGGGATTTAACTTGTAAATCTGATGGTAGTGCTTGCACAAGTAAATTCCTCAATAGCGTTATTAGAAGTAATGTCCAAGGTAAATGTGCTAATGCTTCAAAGGGTAAGTTCTATACTTGTGATGATTAAGGTGAGGTGATAAAATGAAGGAATCATTTTGGGGAATATTTGTAGTTTTTATGGGTGTACTCGCCCTTACCTTTATAGTTTTATTTCAAAATTTAACAAATACTGACCAGCACAATTCCCAGCTGCTTCAAGAAGTAACTGAAGCAGCTATGTGGGATGCTGTAGATTATGCGGAGTATAGGGCTACAGGTACATTAAAAATTAACAGAGAAAAATTTGTTGAAAATTTTGTTAGAAGATATGCTGAAAGTGCGAGTAGGTCAAGAGAGTATGTTCTTACATTCTATGATGTTAATGAAGTTCCACCTAAGGTTAGTGTAAGTGTAAAAAGTAGAGTGGTTGGGAATAATAATAGTACTCAAGTGACATTCGACCTTCAAAATAGATTGGACGCTATTTTAGAATCAAAATATTAATAAAAGAGAAAAGAGGAGAGAATATGAATAATAATTTATTGGATTCGATCAAAAGATTTTTCAAGAACAAGAATACAGTAACAATTATTGGTGTTATAGCTATTTTAATTTTACTGTATATTGGCTATAGCACGCAGATTAAAAAAGCGGTTGATCCTCTGCAAGTGCCAGTAGCTACGCAAACTATTCAACCAAGAACAGAAATCACTAGTGACATGGTTCAACTTGTCGATATGCCTAATATTTCTGTTGGTTCAAATGTTATTACTTCTAGAGGAGCAGTTGTTGGTAAATATTCTAATATCAATTCTGTTATTCCAGAAGGTAGTATGTTTTATACCGATATGGTTATAAATAAAGATGAACTTCCAGATGCCGCATTTACTAAGGTTAAATCTGGAGAAGTTGTCTATAGTTTTCCTGTCGATATGGAAAGTACTTATGGTAATTCTATTTTTCCAGGTAATTTAATTGATATTTACATGAAAGTCGGTAATGGTACTGATGAAAAAATCATGATTGGTAAATTACTTGAAAATGTTGAAGTTTTAGCTGTTAAAGATTCTTCAGGTAGAGCGGTATTTGAAAATACTAGTGAAGATAGATCTCCTGCAATGCTTATTTTTGGACTTTCTGAAGAATACAATTTATTGCTTAAAAAAGCATCTTATATGGATGTATTAGGAGTTGAACTATATCCAGTACCTCATGGTGGTGCGGTTGCTAGTACAGGTTCTACACAAGTTTCAACTCAACAGTTAGTTGATTATGTAAACGCTCATGCTGTTGATATTCCTGTTGCAACACCTACACAGACACAAACTGATAATTTGCTTCCTACTGTTACAGAAACTGGTGGAAGTAATAATAAAGTAACTATTACTTATCCTATTGGATGTGGAAGTACTTATACTTGTACTTATCAAAAAGACGGTGGCAAGGTTACTACGGTTACTAAAACAACGCAAGTGCTTAATTATAAAACTAATGGTACTTTGACAGCAACTGTCACTGAGAAAAATGGAACGGCTCATACTTTTACTACTAATATTCCTATGACTAATTCAACTACGGGGAATAATGGTTAATGGATGCTAATTTCGATCAAATAGATTTTGGACCGTTAAAGCCTTATTTGGACGATGATGATATTACCGATATTTCTTATGATAATGGCGGACAGATACATTTAAAAACATTATCTAAGGGTATATTTAGAGTAGATAATCAAGCGATTAATAATGCTTTTATGGAGAAGCTTGCCTTTCAGTGTTCAAATGTAATGGGTAAGACATTTAATATGGCTCATCCTTTCTTGGATGCTGAAAGTGCAGAACTTCGTCTTGCGTTTATACATGATTCTGTTTCAAGAAATGGTATTGCATGTGTTGTTCGTAAAACGCCGGCGAAGATAAGACTTCAAAAAGAGAAAATTCTAGCTGAAAAATATGTTGAATTAGATATCCTAGATTTTTTAGAGCAATGTGTTTTAGGACATTGTAATATGATTGTAAGTGGTGAAACTGGTTCTGGTAAAACTGAACTTGTCAAATATTTGGCTTCTAAGATAGCTGAAAATGAAAAAATTATTACAGTCGAAGATACGCTTGAATTACATTTGGACAGGATATTTCCACATAGAGATATAGTATCGATGAAAACTAATAATATTGCATCTTATACTGATATTTTGGAAGCTTGCATGCGACAAAATCCAAAGTGGATATTGCTTTCAGAAGTTCGTAGTGCGGAAGCGGTTCTCGCTGTTCGTAACTCTATTTCTTCTGGACATTATATTCTTTCAACTATTCATGCGGATAAAGCTTCTTCTATACCAAACCGTATGTATAGTCTACTTGAAACTAACCAAGATTTGGATCAATTTATGAGTTCAATTTGTAGGTATATTCAAATAGGTATATATGTTAGAGGTTATACTGATAAGGCTACACATAATTTTAAAAGAGAAATTGCTGAAGTTACGGAATTCTTTGTAACTAGCGATACAAATAAAGCTGGTCATAATATAATTTATCGTAAGGGTGCGGATGGTAAAGTAATTAGAAATAATCCTAGTCCTTATTTGATTGATTATTTGGAAGTTCAAGGTGTCTTTTTGCCTAAGGAGCTTCAAAATATGGCTGGCGATGCAAATGAAAAAAATGACACTTTGTTAACAGTTCAAGAACCACTTAGTGAAAAAGAAATTTCTGATAATCAGACGGTAACTTTCAATCGCAGTGGTGTGACTATTGAAACAAATGATAATATTTCTTCAGAAAATAGTTCTAAAGAGAGTGAAGATGTTGTTCCTTTGGAATCGCCTGCGGAAGTTTTAGAAAGTCAAACTTTTGGAACTGCCAGTACTCAAAATTCAGTAGGACCTATGGTCCAACCTAATTTAGTTCAGGAGCCTGTTCCTGAGGTAGTACCTATAAGTCCTGTTGTTTCTACACCTTCGCAGATTAATGATGGAACGTTAAATCAGGTAGAAGCTCAACCAGTTAATCAGTCAGCTTTTACACAGGCTAGTGTTCAATCAGTTCCTACACAAACTGTTGAAGCGCCAGTTGTAGATAAATTATTTGAATAAAGGAGGCTAAAATATGACATTTTTAATATTTATTGCTGTCTTGGCAATTTCTATATTCGTAGTTCTTTATAGGAATAATAGTAACAGTAACAATGTTTATAAGTTCATCAATACTAAAATCAATGTTGTATATGATAAATATGCTCCTTATTCATTTAAGGTTATTAGGGCTAAGGTTAAAGAGCTTGGACAGGAGTATACGCCAAGACAATATGCGATTCAAATTATAGTATTTGCTGTTGGAGCGTCTGTTGTAACTTATTTATATTTTTATAATATTTTGACTTCGTTAGTTTATGCTGTAATTGCAGTATCAGCTATTCCATATTTAACTTATTTGCGTTGTAAAAGACTTTATAGTGAATTTATATTTGAACAAATTCAAGTATATACAACCAATACAATTATGGAATTTGCGACAACCCAGTCGTTTGTAAAGGCTTTAGAAGGTGTTTATCAATCTGAAGTGCTTGAAGATCCTGTAAAGTCTGATGTAAAGATGATGATTGATATGGCATATGAAAATGGAACGATTGATCAGTCACTTGATTATATGAATTCCAAATATGATTACCATATTGTAAGAAATATGCATCAATTATTTTTACAGATTACAAATGAGGGTTCGAGAGATGCTGGAGAGTCACTTGAAAATATGAGTCAGGATATAGATATGCTTGTCGAAAGTGTCTATCGTGATCGTATCGATAGGGCTGGCTTTCACAAAAAGTTTTTACAATTTGGTATAATTTTATATTTAATGGTTATGCTTGTACAGTTTATGCTTGGAATCGAAACTTATAATGAAATGCTTAATGATTTGTGGGTAAGAGTTTTATTACATGGAATAATTATACTTAATACATATTTCCTACTTTCTGGTGAAAAATATTATAATGAAGATGTGGGGGCGGAATAATGAGTACTGGTGTGTTATTTATATTTATCGGTATAATTTTAGTTTTTATACTTGAGTACAATCAGCATTTTAGCTCTCGCAAATTTATCCAAGATAATTCTGTATATTTTAAAGGATTAATGGAAGATGATTATAAGTTTTTATTAAATGTAAAATATGGTAAGGAAGTTGATGTTGAAAAGCTTTTTAATCAAAGAGTAAGAAATGCTTTGATTGTAATTGTATTTTTCTTCTTTATATTTTTAAATAAACTTACGTTTGCATATGTTTTGCTTTCTGCATTATTAGGATTTGGAATGTTTAAACTTCCATATATCCAGCTTAAAAGTTATTACAATGCAAATTTACATAAAATTAACTTAATGCTTCCATACTATTTAAAGGGACTTGAAATTTTGATTCAGCACTATACTGTCCCTGTAGCGCTTGCTAGAAGTATTAATACAGCCCCAGAAATATTTAAACCTGGACTTGAAAGATTAATTGCTAAAATAGATGCTGGTGATTCATCTGTACAACCTTATATGGATTTTGCACAGGAGTATCCAGTTAGAGATTCGATGAGAATGATGCGACTTTTATATCGTTTAGGTTTAGGTAGCCAGGAAAATAAACAAGAACAATTGATGATGTTTTCTAGAACGATATCTACTTTACAGAATAAAGCTCGTGAGCAAAAGTATAAAGAGAGATTAGATAAAATGGAAAATAAGACGATGTTCATGTTATTTGGTACTGGTGGAGGTATACTTTTATTCTTACTTTTGTCAATGATGATGATGATGAATTTCTAAATGGTTTACAAAAAATAAAAATATGGTATAATTAAAAATAGGAGGAAGGTGAAAATTTATGAAAGAAGCAGCTGGAGAAGCTAACTTAACAGTTGTAGCTATTATTTTAATAGGTGTTGTAGTTGCAGTTGTAACACCACTTGTTACTAGTTTAATGGGAAGTACCGCAAAACGTGCATGCTGTACTGACGCTGGCGGAGTATGGAAAGGTAATTCTTGTACTGGTGCTAATACAACTGAATATAATTCATGTGTTAAGTCTACTAAATAAAGTATAAAAAGTGCTTGCTATATAAGCAAGCTTTTCTTGGTAAATGGGGTGATGAAAATTGAAAGAAAGTATAGGTAGTACATTTCTATACAATATAATTTTTGTTTTTATTATAATTGTTTTTGGCCTTTTATCGGCAACTATTAGTTATTATAAGGGATTTAAGGTAAATACTCGTATCTTGTCATCTATTAATAAATATGCTGGTTATAATGCTTGTTCTAACGCGGAGATAGAAAATTATTTGTCAAGTATTGGTTATACTTATAGTGATACTGGTCAAAGAGAGTGTAAAGCTAGAGATGGTTTAGAACCAATAACATCTAATAATAGTAAGTATTTATACTGTGTATATTATCATAATGATGAGACTGGGGCAAAGAATAAAGGCGAGAAAAATTATAATTCAGATCCTACTTATTATAGTTATAGTGTAACTAGTTATATTTATGTGGACTTACCTATTGTTGGTCAATTTAAGGTACCTGTTTACTCTAAGGGTGAAAGGATTTATAACTTTAGTGATTCTCAAGAACAGAGTTCAAAAGTGGCTAGTGGAAAGTGTGGTATTAGTTCATGAAGGAAGCAATTGCAAATGCTGGTGTATTTAATTTAATTATAATTTTTGTTGTTATTTTAATTGCATTTTTTGTTGGGTCACTAGGTTATTCTAAAGCTTTTAAGGTTAAAAATAGAATTATTGATGAAATTGAGAAGGATCAGTGTTATTATCCTGATGAAACAAATGGTAATTGTGCGAAGGTTTCAATGTCAGAGACGACGCAGGATAGAATTGATAAATGGCTTGGCAGTATTGGTTATAGAGTCAATACTGATAAATATGTAAGCTGCCCTATAATAGAAAGTGACCATGTTTTAAATGGGGGTCAAGCTATCAATAAAACTGGTGATTATCAATACTGTATTTATAAATTTAATACTTGTAGTGGTTCTAGGGCAAGATGTGGTACATATTATAGAGTTATTGCTTATATGTATTTTGATGTACCAATAGTTGGTGATCTTATAAGAATTCCGGTTGTTGGAGAAACTATAACTTTTACAGAGTTAAACAGTTAAGGAGGGATGGAAAGTGAATGTAATAATTGCAAATAAATATCGTGACGCCCTTGCTGGCCTTGAGATTGAGGTTATCAAAAATCTTGAGGGGGAATTTACTGTTGATGAGATTATAGAGACATTTAAAAATTATTTTTTCCAAAAGATGATTTTAGATATTACAGCTTTAAAGGATTATAAGAATATTAAGACTTTACAGCAGTTATCTTTATCTTTAGATGTGGATAAGTTAATTTTGTTATTAGATGGTTCACCTGAAACTTCTAATCCAGAGTATTTATCTGATTTAATATCTATGCGTATTTATAATTTTACGATGAATGTTGATGGTGTAAAGTGGCTTTATGAACATCCAAACAGCTATAGAGATGTGGCTCAGTATCATCAATTAGATACTATTCATAGCATGGGTACGCCTATGGCTCCTAGTGTTTCTACTCCTAAAGAGATGAGGAAAACAACGGTTATTTGTTTTAAAAATTTAACTGATGGAGCTGGAGCGACAACTTTGGCTTATGTAGCTAGAAAGCAACTTGCTCGAAATTATAAGGCTGTAGCTATTGAAGTTGATAAGCATGATTTCATGTATTTTGGTGATGATAAATTAGTTAGTGTAACTAATGGGGAACTTGGAAATACTATTACTAAATATAGTAATATGGATGTTATTTTAATTGATGCCAATGAAAGTACTGCTGCTGAAGGTCTTTCTGATGTATGTATATATTTGTTAGAACCATCTAAGATTAAAATTAATAAATTACTTTCTAAAAATTCTGGAGCTTTTGCTAGTGTTCAAAACAAAAAAGTTGTTTTAAATAAATGCATGTTAACAAGTCAAGATGTATCTGATTTTGAATATGAAACTAGATTAAATGTATTTTATAAATTGCCACCTATAAATGATCAGAGTGATGAAAATAAGGAATTGGATGAGTTTTTAAATAAGCTAGGTTTTTATAAACAGGTATCTAGTTCTGATGGTGAAAAAAAAGGATTGGGAGGACTATTTAAATAGTTCTTTTTTCTATATGTAAAGTGTTTTGCCAAGTATTGACAGTTGATAAAAAATAAGGTATATTATACGTATAAGGAGGAGGAAAATATGAATTTAGTAAATGTTTTAGCAGCAGCTGATGTTACATGTGGAGATTTGACTATTCCTGGCGCTGTTGCAGGTCTTATTCATACTGCTATTCTTATTATTCAAGTAGTAGTACCAATTTTATTAATACTTTGGGGAATGCTTGATTTTGCAAAAGGTGTAATGGGATCTGATGAAGATAAGATTAAAGAAGGCCAAAAGAAATTTATCCAAAGACTTATCGCAGCTATTATTGTTTTCTTAGTTGTTACAGTTGTACAATTAGTGATTTCTGCAGTTGGTACTTTAGGTGGTAATGACGCTGATGATGCTTGGAGCTGTGCTAAACAATTAATAAGTGGGTCAGCTAAATAAGGAAGATAATAAATATGATTTTAAATTTATTAGATGTTGCCGATACGACTTTATGTAACGGTATATTAGTACCAAATGAATTATTCAATACTGTTGCTACAATCATTAAGGGAATAAAGATTGCCGTTCCAGTTTTACTTATTATTTTTGGAATGCTTGATTTTGCTAAATCTGTTATAGCTAAAGAAGAAGATGATGTAAAAAAATACAGAAAATCATTTATTTCGAGAGTTATTTCAGCTGTTATAGTATTTTTGATAGTTTTTGTCGTTCAACTGGCTGTTAATTTATTGGCTAGTGTTGAAGATACTAATAATCAAAACGGCCAAACAGTTAGTGATATATGGAACTGTAGCAAAAAATTTATTAGTGGTGTTAAATAATTAAAAGACGATATTGTGTATTGTCTTTTTTTTTGTTATAATGTAAATGGTAGAAAACTATTTAAAGGAGTTTTATATATGAAAAAGAATTATAAATGGTTATTTTGGCTATTTTTATTAATGTTTTTTTGTGTAAATGTTGATAGGGTTAGTGCTGAACAATTTGATATTTTTTTTAAATGTGATGGTGCAACTAGTAATAATTGTCCTTTGTCAATATTTAATGGGAAACTTGTTGCTAATAGTAATTACTGTGATATTTCTGGAAACTGGGATGGAAGTATCGATAATCGTAAAATACAGATTGGTAGCATTGAAGTTTCAGGTACGTCAAAATGTTATAAAGCTGAATATTCGTGTGAACGGAATACTGAAACAAATTATTATGAAATAAAAAAATTAAAATTTGTAAGTTCTGATGATACTAAAAATGATGCTGCAAAGGGAATTATTTGTCCCAGTGTGCCTTTAATAGATATGTGTAAGGATTATACAGAGGAAAATTTCAAGGAAAAATGTCCTAATGCTCCCAAAGATGCTACATATGAAAAATTTAGAGGAAAATGTGATTTAAGTTATACAGATGCTATGAATTATTGCGAGGGAAAAAGGGGTTATTATAGTAAAAGTGATATAACGACAGATGATATAAAAAAATGGGCTGAGGAACAAGAAAGTTTAAGTATTGATGATGGCGTTAGTAAAGACAATGTAGAATGCTCAGAATTATTTGGTGGAGGCTTGGCTGATATTATTAAAAATTTAATTTTTATTTTGTCTGTTATTGGAGTAATACTTTTAGTGATATTAGTTTCTATGGACTTTATAGGTGCAATTACTTCTAGTGAAGAAGGTATTGCTGATGCATGGAAGAAGTCAAAAATTAGAATTCTTGCAACAGTTATATTACTTTTATTGCCAGTCCTTACCGGTTTTATTATTGATGTTATAAACAATAATTTGTACTTGGATGAAAACAATAATTTGAAAGTCGGAAATGTTTCTGAATGTTTGGGAGAAACTTCAAATAGCTAATATGCTATTATTAGGTAATTGGTCAAAGTGTTTATAATTATTTGTCAATTTTACAAATTTTATTTTTTAAGATTATAGTAAGGAGGATTACTATGTTTAAAGTAAGTATTCTAAATACTTTTCTTAGGGGGATAGCTTTCTTTATAGATAAGATTGTTTATTCTTTTATACCAAAGCTATATAGTCTAATTGTTTCGCTTGCTAATGTTAATTTATATGAAGATAATTCAACTATTGCGATTCTTATGAACAGAGTATATATATTAATTGGGATTTTTATGCTATTTAGATTATCTTTTTCTATCTTGGCATATATAGTTGATCCTAGTTCTTTTTCTGATAAAACAAAAGGATTTACTTCTCTTATTAAGAGAGTTTTAATTGCTTTGGTACTTCTTGTATCGATTCCTTTTCTGTTTGGAAAAATGTATGAATATCAAGGAAAAATATTAAATAGTGGTATTATCCCTAGACTTATTTTAGGCAGTAGTGCTAGTACTGGAAATAGTTTAGAAAGTGATGCTACAGGTCTTCAATTCTTAGTGTTTGGCGCATTTTATACTATTAATTATAATAGTGATGAGTTTGCTGCTTGTAATCCTGAAACTTCTAATCGTTCTTTAGCAAATGTCATAGGAACTACTGATATGGCTTTAGCTAAAGATGGAGAATGCTTAACTAAGTTTTCTGATTTTATTAAGGGTGATGCTAATGTAGGTGATTTTTTCCCAACGAGCGAAAAAGATGATAGGGATTTTTCAAACTTATCTGATTTATTGGATTTAACTACAAAAAATGGTGAATATGCTATTAATTATACTCCAATTGTTTCTACGTTATGTGGAGGGTATTTAGTGTTTTTGCTTTTGTCATTTTGTATAGATGTGGCAGCTAGGATTATTAAGTTAATGTTTTTACAAATTTTATCACCTGTTGCTGTTATTTCTTCAATTGATCCTACTTCTTCAGACGATAGACTTAAAGAATGGGGAAAAGAATGCTTAACTACTTTTCTTTCTGTCTTTTTAAGACTAGCAGTTATATATTTACTGATTCAAATGGTAAGAGTGATTACGGGAAGTTTATTCTCTGGTAATTTATATTATGAAGGATTTACTGATTCTAATAGGGTTTCAAATATATGGATATATATATTCTTAGTATTTGGTGCATTTAGTGTCGCTAAAAAGATTCCAGATTTGATTGAAAAAGCATTAGGTATTAAGTTAAGTGGAGAGTTAAATTTAAATCCATTTAAAGCCTTAGGAGAAAACACAGCTTTTCAAGTTGGTACCGGAGTAGCTTTAGGTGGAGCTGTTGGTGCTGTATCTGGAGCATTTGGTGGTGCTTTAACAGCACACGGTCTTGGTAAAAATGTGATTGGTGGTGCGTTAGGCGGATTGGCTTCTGGTGCTGTTAGAGGTCAGTATGGTGGTTTAAGATCTGCTAATATTGGTAAATCGTTTAATAATGCTATAAAAGCTGGAGGGCGAGTATCTAAAGCTCAACAGGTTAGGGCTGAAACTGGTGGATGGGCTGGATTGCCTGCAATGCTTATAGATAGAGCATTATATGAAATGGGAGCACCAACTACTTTCCAAGCTCAAGATTCAAGAGTTCAAAGATATAAAAATATAGATAATTCTATGAAGGAAGTAGAAGAAGCGGCTGATGCTGAAATGAGAAAAACATGGAATAATGCTGAAGAGGCACGTGCTTTCCGTGCTCAAGAAGAGGAAATGATGAGAGCAGAGACGGCTTTTAGAACTACTGGTGCGGCGACTGTTGATGTGGTTCAGAGTATTGAATCACAAGAAGAAATTGATAGATATATGGAAGAAATGGAGCGTTCTATTAATGATGATCAAGAAGCGTTTAATCAAGCGGTGAGTAGTGGAAGGTTGACTATTAATGATGAAGAGTATAGCCGTATTAGAGCTGACTTGGATGCTCGCAGGCAACAATTTGAAAGAGCACAGGAAGAACGTAGAACTACTGGAAAGATATCTGTTATATCTTCTAAAACTATTAAAACGGCAGAAGAAATGGATGCATATAGAGAGCAAGCTAATCAACGAAAGAATGCGCTTAGAGCTAGTTATATTGATAAAATCACAAATGAAGAAGATAAAGATAATTACAATGCAGAAATTGCATCTAAAAGACGTGCTGTTGATAAAGCTGTTAGAGATACTAATCTATATAGAGATCATAAAACAGAGGGCGTTAGTTGGAGAGAGATTGCTGATCCTTCTGGAAAGGATTCTGCTGGTAATAAGACAGTCAGAAAACTTTCTAAAGAAAATGCAGCTGACATTGAGTTTTCTTCAGGATATGATGATTCAAGGGATAGAGATAAGGCACTTCATGATACTGCACAACGTGCTCATATAAATGATAAAAATTAAGGTGATATAAATGAATTTTGGAAATATATTTGGTCAGTGGTTTAGAGATGCAACTGGTATGCCTAGTAAAGCTAGTACTTATGATGTTAGGTTGTCACCATATAGGGATATTGTAGAGTGTATTACTGAATTAAAAGAAAATGTTATCAAATATTTTGATGAAGTTCATAATTCTGCTTGGGGTGTAATTCAAGCTCAGAAAATGTTATTAGAGGGGCAGCTTATAAATGGAATTATATCTCCTGCAGATTATGACAGGCAAATGTCCATAATTCATATAGAGGAAGAAAAGACAATTGCTAAATTTATAGAAACAAGTGATGAATATTTTGTCGTAGGTTATAAGCGAAGACTAACCACTATAAAAAATAGGCACAAACGGGATCAATACATTGGTTCAATGGATTTTGATTCTTGGAGTGGAATGACATCTGCTTTAGAAGTTGCTAGAACTGTTGTTGCTATTGTTGAAAATGATGCAGATTATATTGATTCTAAACGAGTTGCAGCAATTAGTGATAAATTTAAATATGAAAGACATATAAGAAGGGGAAGGTGAGTTTATGGACTTTTTAATACCAGCCAATTCAAAAAAATCAATGCTTATATTGGGAGTATTTGATATATTTGATTTAATATTATTTGTAAGTGGAATTGGAATAACGTTAATACTATTATTAGTGATTAATCCTTCATCTTTACTTGCGGCCGCTATTGATTTAGCTCCAGCTTTGATATGTGGTTTTTTGGTATTTCCGATTCCAAATTATCGAAATGTTAGAATTCTTTTAACAGAGGTATATAGATTTTATACGCAAAGGGAAAGATTTATATGGAAAGGTTGGTGTGTTAAAGATGAATACGGAGAAAAGAGGTAAGTATACTAATGATTTTGTTCCGATTAGGTCAATTACTAATGGAATAATAATGCTTGATAACAATGAAAAGGTCACAGGTGTTAAAATATATCCTAGGAATATATTTATTATTGATCCTGAAACGAGAAATTTAATTATTAATAATTTGCGTAATGTTTATAATTTAATTGATTATGAGTTTTGGATTATTGCAGCTGATAGACCAGTTGATATTACAGCTTATTTATCTAGATTACAACTTTTATATAATTCACAAATCAATCCAGTAAAAAGAAAACTAATTTTAGAAGACATTGATAAGGCAAACATGTTTACTACAACGATGAATGTTGTAGATACGGAGTTTTATTTACTTTTTAAAGAAACTGATATGGATAGAATACAGAAGAAAATTAGGGCATTAATTCAAGCTTTTGCAAATGCAGGGCTTAATGCAACACAAACTTCTAATGATGATTTAAGAGTTGTTCTTGACAATTTCTTAAATGGTGGTCAAACTACTACTTTTGGGGCGGTGATGTAAATGGATATAAAAACACAAATTGCGCCTAAGGGCCTAGAATTTAAACCTGATGGTTTTATAGCTAGTGATAAGCACTCTTGTATTTTAACAGCTATATCTTATCCAAAAACGATACCGGTTGGTTTCTTATCTAGTTTAACTAGTATGCCTGGAATTAAAATGGTAATAAAACATATTCCACTTCCTTTTGATGTTATTACTAAAATGATTAATAAAGAAGTTGCGGATTTAAAGGTTAGGTATCAGGAAGAAAGAGATCTTACTTTTCAAGAAAAGATAAGACAGGATTATGAATCTTTAGAAGAATTTATTAAGCAACTTGCAGCTAGTCAAGCTAAGATTTATGATTTTCAATTACATATTATGATAACAGCTGATTCAGCAGAAGAGCTTACAGCCAAGAAATTACAAATAAAGAATTATCTAGGGGCCATGGATGTTAGGGCTTTACCTTTAAGATTTGAACAGGAAAAGGTTTTAAAATCTATGCTTCCAATATTTCCTAAGCAAGATATTGAAGAAAGAATTGGAATACCTATTCCTTCTCCGACAATAGCGGCTATGTATCCTTATGTCTTTGATAGTATTAAAGACCCAGGTCTTTCAACACTTCTTGGTGTGGATTTTTCTGGTGGTGTTGTTTTATTTAATCAGTTCTTATATCAAATACAAAAAGAACATAATAGAAATAATGCTAATATGATTATTTTAGGTACTTCTGGTAGTGGAAAATCTACAGCTGCTAAGTTACTTTTAAGAAGTCATATTAGGAATGATTATAAATTAGTAATAATTGATCCTGAGGGTGAACTTGAAGACATGACCAGACTTTATGGTGGAGATTTTATCGATTTAGGTAAAGGTGGAGAATTTGGCATGGTTAATCCACTTGAGGTCATTATGGATGCTGATGATGAGGAAATTAAACAGGGGATGGGTTATGCTGTTTTAACTAGATCTTTACAAACTGTTAAAGCTTTTATGAAGTATTATGATCCATCTATTACTGAGGATGTTCTTAATGTCTTTAGTGAAGTAGTTCAGGAAACATATAAGAGGTTTAACATTGATTTTAATACCGATTTTACTAATTTTACTTCTGCTGATTATCCTACTTTTAAAGATGTTTATGCAACTGTTAGAGGTAAAATAACAGCTATGCCTGAACAAAATAGAGAAAGAGATATTTTAGAAAGTTTAGAATTAAAGTTAAGACCTTTAATTAACGAACTTAGATTTTATTTTAATGGAACAACAACAATTTCGCCAAAGAGCAATTTTATAGTTTTCAATATTAGAGAACTTATGAATGCGGATATAAATATTAGAAATGCATTATTCTTTAATGTTTTAAAATATGCATGGAGTTTAACTTTGGATCCTAGTATTAATACTATACTAACAGTTGATGAGGCACATGTGCTTTTATCTGGTAATAATACATTAGGTGCGGATTTCTTGGCACAGGTTCAAAGAAGAGCTAGAAAGTATAATACTGGAACAATTATAATTACTCAACAACCAACAGACTTTAGTGATCCTAGTGTTATTACACAAGGTAAAGCTATATTTGATAATGCTTCTTATTATTTAGTAATGGGTCTTCGTAAGCAGGCAACTACTGATTTGGCTAAATTAATTGATTTAAATGATAATGAAGTTGAACAAATTAAAAATTTTCAACAAGGACAAGCTTTGTTTGTATGTGGAAGTAAGCGAATGACTATTGATATAGTTGTCACTGAGCAAGAGTTAGAATCATTTGGAAGCGGCGGAGGCTTTTAAGGAGAGTAGTATATGAAATTCTTAAAACGTGCTGCTTCTTTGTTTAGCGGCAATAATGAAAAAGATAACGAAACTTTTGAACTAGTGAAAAATACTATAGGTGGAGTTTTTAAAGCTGGTAGTCTTCCTTTTGTAATGCCAATCGTTGTCTTAATTTTTGGACTTGCGATAGCTGTAATGGCTTTAATGGTTAATTTTGGTTATAAGCTTAATTTGATGCAGGTGGTTGATCCTAAAACAAATAAAACTGATAATAGTTCTTCAATAGCTACTGGGACTCATCAAGCTATTGTTGATGCTGCAATGCAGTATTTAGGTGAGCCATATTGTGAAACTGGATCGGTTGCTGATCCTGGTGGATGTGGTTTTAACTGTTCTGGGCTTGCATGGTGGGCTTATGAAAAGGCTGGTTTCACTATTCCACATGCTCAAGGATATTATTCTTATTACACTGGTTATACAAATGGTGAGGATTCACAAATGTGGTGGGTTGAAAGTCGAGGACACTGGAAAAACAGTACTAGTGAATGTAGCCCTGGTGATTTAGTTTTTTATTCTCCAGTTAATGATAAATATAACACTGGGCATGTTGCTATTTATATGGGTAATGATCAAATAGTTGAATCTAATTATGGCGGTGTTCAAGTAAGCGATGCAACCACTAGCAGCTTTGTTGGATGTGGGTGGCCACTTGATTAGGGTGATTAAATGAAGAAAATATTATTTTTATGTTTTTGTATTATTTTTATAACAGGTTGTCAGGCTAATTATGATATAAATTTAAATTCAGATAGTTATGATGAGTATTTAACTATTACTGAGACTGATTTAAGTAAATTTTCTTCTTATAATATTGGTGAAGATTTCGAATATTATGATAAGATGCCTATTCCTATGTCTATCACGTATGCTGAACTATCATATAATGAACTTAATAAATTAGATAAGTCTTTATTATATACAAAAACGAATGATTTGAATGATAATGGTATTTCTTTTATTGTTTCTGGAAGAACTGATGAAAAACTTTCGTTTGAAAAATCTAATTTAATTAATATGTTTGGAACTATTAATAGTGTTCATAAAAATGAAAGAGTTGAAGTTAGTTATAATTTAAAACCAGAAGTTTTCAATAAATATAGTATGGTGGATAATATTACTATAAATATCAGAGATAATGATAATAGTTTACTAAGTAATAATGCTGATAAGCGAGATGGTGATATTTATACTTGGATTATATCTAGAGATAATTTTAACAAAAAAACTATAAATTTTGTTTTAAGTTATAAGGAAAATACCGTAAAAAAAAATGTGAAGGAGTATAAGCAAAAGTTAGATAATCCTATGGGAAGGTTTTCGATATTTTTAATAGTAATTTTACTTATATTCCTCATAGTTTATAAATTTGTTATTATTAAGTTTAATTCTTGTAATAAATTATAAAAGACCGTTTAGACGGCCTTTATTTTATTTTTATATAATTAGGATTTTTTTGATTTTTTAATTATTTCTGTTTTAAATTCTTCTGTATATTTTTTGAGTAAGTCGCATCTAGTAGTATAACCTTTATTAGAAATAATTTGACAATTGAAGTCTTTATTTTTTAAAGTTGATTTTAAGTATTAAACTACATTTATTCCATAGTTGTTTTTACCATGTATTTCTAATGTGCCTATTATACTTTTATCGTTCTTACAGCTTATTGGCTATATTGGAACTATATTTATCATTTAATTTTGTGGCTTTTGTAAGTATGTGTTTTTGTTTTAAAGGTATAATATATTTTTTCTTCTTTATTTGTCTCATATTTACTTGTAATATGTTTTCAAATTCTTTTGTTGCACTTGACTTTTTATTTAATAATTAATTTACTTATTTTTTATAAAATGTTATAATTGTAGTGATTGTATAAGGGTGAGTTAAATGAAAAAAAATAGGTTTTTTTCTATTATTATTTGTTTTATATTTATTAGTTTAGTCTTACTTTCTTCTTTGTCACCTAAAATAGTTTTTGCTGATAATAAAGAAGAAAATAAAGTTGGTCCTAGCTGTATTCTTTGTAAGCATACAGATCCGGATGATCCTCTTTATGAGAAAGAAAGACAATTTTATGAGAAAGTTAATATTATAAGTAGTAAATATGGAAAGAGTGTTGATCCAATAGTTTTAGTTGCGGCAGTTACACATCATTATAGTGGTGTTGATTTAGCTTATGAAGGTGAGTATGACGAAGATTTTAACGAGGCGAAATATAGTAAGATAAATGGTATTTTTGCTTCAAGCTCAAGTGAACTAACTGATGAAGAAAAACAATTAGTTCAAGAAAATGAAAAAATAGATTTGCTTACACTTGCGGCATTAGTTATGGTTGATTCTAATCGTCATGGAACTTACAATGATGCATGTTTTAAAAAGGGACTTGCTGGAAATGGTTTATCTGGTAATATTACTTCTAATGATGATCCTTCACCTTTTGATAAAGTTTTTAATAAGATAGTTAACGAAGTTGTATGTTCAAAAACTATAAATGAAGATGGAGCAGCAGCTAATGATAGTAGTTCTAATGTACGGTCTGCTTCTGAGAAGCTTAGAATAGAAAATATTAAAAATGTTTGTAATAATGGATATGTCGGCGGGCTATATAATGGAATTTCTAAGCTTACAGATGAGCAAAAAAAACAGAAAGCTAAAGAAAAATATGCTCAAGATATTATTGATCTTGCTAATTATTATAAAACTTTATATAGTGATGATAGTGGAAAATGTGCGGCAAATATTGCTGGAACAACAGGAACTTTTGCAGATTGGAAACAGTTTGATAATACTTGGGGTGATATTTCAGTTGGCGGTTCTAGGCCAATGAGAAGGATTGGTTGTTTAATTACTTCTGTTTCCATACAAGTCGCTCGATCTGGCACCAAGATTGGAACGTTACCAAGTGGATTTAATGACTTTAATCCTGGAGCTTTTGTTACTACTTTAAATAATAATGGTGGATTTGCTGGCGGTGGAAATTTTGCATGGACCGGTTTTTCTCCTATAGCTCCTAATTGGCGCATTGGTGGTTCATTTGTTACTATAAATAGTAGTAATACTAAGAAGATTGCGGAAATAATTAGCAATGAATTATTAACTGGTTATGATAATAAATATCAGAAATTTATAGTAATTTGTCTATACCATAATGGAGGAGAGCACTGGGTTGCCGTAAACGGTGTAGAAAATGGACAAGTTAAAATTTTTGATCCAGGTAGAGATGGCGATACTATTGAAGAAAATTATGCTGGTGAGTCTTGGTATGTTGATGGATATAAAGTAATGTATGCGACGGATGTTTTGCAAGGACAAAGTGGAACGACTTCAAATAATAGTGTTTGTTCTAATAATAGTGATTTAAGTAGATTTGCTAATTTCTTAGCTGCTAATGAAGGACATGCTACTTGCAATTATAAAGGGCGTGGCGAAAATACTGGCTATACGGCTTCTACTTTGGCTGGGGATGCTGGTGGTCAAACAACAGCATTTGGTATGACTAGTAGTGTTGCTTGGAAAGCTGATGAAATTGGTTATACTAATTTTAAAGAGGATCTTTATAATGGATGCACTGATAAAGCTATGACAGAAAAATTATTCCTTGCAGTTATTGATTATTTTGCAAATGATCTTACTCAAGCGCAAGTAGATAGAGCTGGCATTACAGTTAGTCAAAATGAATTATATGCTTTATCTAGTGTAAATTATGGAGGTGTAACTTTAGCTGAGCCGATTATATCAGCAATAAAAACGTATGGTAAAGCTAGTGAAGAAGTTTTTTATGAATTTAAAACTAGTTTTGGAGTTAGTTATGCTATAAATAATGGTTTTCATGGGTTGATGAGAAGAAGACTTACAGAATATGAAATATTTGCAACTGGAAACTATGAGGCGGAATCATCAGACTATTTACAATCACCATATATTCAAAATGGTCTTGCGATGAGTAAGTCAGATGTTACTTCTCATTTTCCAACAAGAAGAACTTTTGGAATTGATGAACTTGATTTTATTCCAGTTGACTATTCTGCTATAGATTATGGAGAAGAGGTTGAGTGTGTCAATGGGCGAGCTCAGCCAGTTAAACAAGCTTAAAAAAACTTCTAGTTTTGAACTAGAAGTTTTATTTTAATAATTTATTTTTTTCTTTAACCATATCTTTAGCTTCTTCAAGTAAGAGATTACATTTTGCTTTGCAAGAACCTTTTTTTTGGGTAACATTACAAGTGAATTCTTTTTTATTAGTATATGTAGCTTCTTGATTTAAACTACAACCAGTGGTTCTATATATATAACTAATAATTATATTATTATTTTTATTAATAGTTGAGATAGTTGTTTGCATTTCATTTTCATCATTAACACTTGTAGTTTTAGAAAATTCTTCTAATTTTATGTTGTATGTATAGCTATATTCTTTGTAATCTTCTTTTGATGTTTTGATAAATATGTCTTTAGCGCCTTCTTCATAGCCGTTTTTTTGTAGTTTTTTAATTATTCTTTTACTACTGTTTTGATTTGTATATGTATATGCAAGTAAAACTATAAATATAATTACAAAAATTGCTGCTGTTATTTTTATGATTTTTGCTATTTTATTGTTGCTATCCATATCATCACCCTAAGTAAATTATATAAATTTTGTTTCTTTGTGTCAACATGTGGATTGAATAAATTAAACATAGCTGATATAATTAAAATGGTGATGATATGGAATATGTTTTAGAAAATATAAATTTAAAAAATATACTTCGTTTTTTTGCTATTTTGATATTACTTTTGGTTGTGATATTTATCACAATTGTTAGTAATAAAAAACCTACTGATTTTATTATTATTGATGAATCGTGCATTTTAACAAAAAAAGGTAATAAATGGTTACAAATAAAAGAGCTTGACGAAAATATACTTTCAAAAAAATATACTTTAGTTAGTAAAAATCAAATAAAAAATAATGTTAAGATTAATTATACAAAGGATTCTAATTTATGGACTTATTTTGATAACCAATATAATGATTTAAATTCTAAAGATGTGCTTGCGGCTTATACTAAAAAATTTAATAAATTGAAAGTTGCTGATTATTCTACTTCTTATTATGATGAAAATGATGATGAAATACTTATGAAGGCATTAGGTGATGATTATAGCAATATAAATAAGGGATTTATTTTTAAATATTCTTATGATTTAGATAATGATGGAACTACCGAAATAATTTATACAATAACTGGGCAATCTTTAAGTGCTGAAGATTATAATTCCAAGTCTACTATATTTTTGGTCAAAAATGGTGAAGTAGTTGGTAAATTTGATAATGATGATTCTCCATATAGAATAATTTCGATTGTTGACTTAGATGGTGATGGATTTTTTGAAGTTGTTGTTAACAAGGGAGATATTGATATGAGTTATTTTGATAGTTGTTATCAGATATATAATTTTAAAAATGGTAAAATTAATAGACTTATGGGCTGTAACTAAGATGAATTATTTTCATCTTTTTTAGTCAATATTGTTTAAAAAAAATTCTGTATTTTTGTTATAATGTTATTGGTAGGTATCGAAACTTATTTTATGACTGTTCGTTTACTTATTAATTTATAAGTGTTATAATTAAATTGATTTTGAATTTTAAGGGAGGATTTTTATGAAACTAAAATTAAGAGCTGAATCTAAAGATTGGGCTATGTTTGGTGTTTATTGTGTGGTACTTTTATTTTTTGTAGCTATAGCTCTTTTAAATATTATACAGTTTGCTAAAGGCGATTTAGATCATCCATTTCATGGTATTAATCCTTTTCCGGCTTTTGGGCCAGATTATATTGGTTTAACTTTTTTTTGCTATATTATAGCTTTAGCTGCTAGTATATATAGTGTTAAAGATAGATTTTTTGAAATGGAAGAAGGTTTTGGTTTTTCCACTGAAGGTTCGAAGAATAAAAAAGGTTATTCTAGATGGGCTACTGATTCAGAAATTAAAAAAGAACTAAAAATGGTTAGAGTTCAAGAAGAAAAATCTGAATATGGTGGAATTCCACTAATTAATAATGGTAAAAAAATGTGGGTTGATAGTGGTGAAGGACATAATATCATAATAGGTTCTACTGGTGCGGGTAAAACGCAAGTTGCTATTTTCCCACTTGTTCATAGTTTAGCTAAACATGATGAATCTATGATAATAACAGACCCTAAAGGTGAGATATATGAAGAGACATCAGAGATGCTTAGAAAAAGGGGATATAATGTAGTTTTACTTAATTTACGTGATCCACAAAAAGGAAGTGGATGGAATCCTCTACATTTACCTTATAAATATTTTAAAAATGGTAATACTGATAAGGCTAACGAGCTTACTGATGACCTTGCAATGAATATTTTGTACGATGAAAATGCGCAAAATCAGGACCCATTTTGGGAAAAAACTTCTGCCGATTATTTTTCTGGTATTTGTCTAGGTTTATTTGAAGACGCAAAAGAGGAAGAAATTAATTTAAATAGTGTTAATGCTTTTACGACTATTGGTGAAGAAAAATGTGGGCCAAATTCAGTTTATGTCAATGAATATTTTAAAAGTAAAGATCCAAATTCTCCAGCGTATATTAGTGCGTCTTCTACAATTGTCGCACCTACGGATACAAAGGGAAGTATTTTGTCAGTGTTTAAGCAAAAGTTAAGATTATTCGCAGCTCGTGAAAATTTATCTGAAATGCTTTCACATAGTGATTTTGATTTTGAAGACATTGGTAGTAAAAAAACGGCTGTATTTATAATTGTTCAAGATGAGAAGAAGACATATCATTCACTTGTTACTATATTCCTTAAACAATGTTATGAAGCGTTAGTTGATTATGCTCAAAAAAATGGTGGAAAGCTTCCTTATAGAACTAATTTTATTCTAGATGAGTTTGCAAACATGCCACCACTTAAAGATGTTGATACTATGGTATCGGCTGCGCGTTCACGTAAAATGAGATTTTATTTTGTTATTCAAAACTATGCTCAACTTGCAGAAGTTTATGGCAAGGAAAAAGGCGATACTATTAGAGGAAACTGTACTAATATAGTTTATTTAATAAGTACTGAACTTGCTGCATTAGAAGAGATAAGTAAGATGTGTGGAGAGTACGAAATAAAAGAAAAAGATGATGATGGAAAAGAAAAGAAGGAGACTCGTCCTTTAATTACAGTAAGTGATTTACAGAAACTTAAAATGGGAGAAATTATTTTACTTAGACTTCGTATGAATCCTTTTAGAACAAAATTGAAATTGAATTATCAAATTGATTGGGGTCCTTATGAAAAAGTAGAAAAAGCAGTTTATCCAGATCGTGAAAAAGAACCAGTTCATATTTTTGATTTAAAAGGGTATGTTGATGCAAAACGTCAAGAGAGAATGAATAATTTGGTTAATTCGGTCATGCCTGGTCTTGCTGGAAAGATGAATCCTACGAATAAACCGATGAGTACTGATGATTTCATTAAAGGGATAGATGCTAAAATAGCAGAACTTGAAAAAGAAGAGAAGAAAATTGTTCAAAGTAAGGCTCCTGCTGTTGGTAAGATTGAACCTGTTAAGGTTCCTGCTGCTTCTAATCAAGATTCTTTAAAAACTGAAAATAGAAAAGCTGATGTTGTTAATACATCTATTCTTTCTAAAATTGAGCGTAAAGCTGGTGATAAATCTAAAGAGTTTTCATCTGAGGATTTTGCTGCTAAGATTACTAATAGTGTGAATAAAGTGATTAAAGAAGAAAAAACTTCTAAGCCAGTTAAGAATGATACAAATTCAAGTAATGTTTTACATGATGATTTTAACGATGATTTTGTTACAGATGATCAATTCTTTGATGATTTCTTTGCTGATGATGAGTAAGCAAGCAAAATGTTTTTGCTTGCTTTTTTAGTCTTTTATAAATTAATAAGTCGTTTTTAAAACATATAATGTTTTAGAGGTGATTGATGTGGAAATTTCAATTAGAGATTTATTGAAAATTAAAAGTCCTAACATTATTGATATTAGATCTAATCAGAAATACAATGATAATCATATACCAGGTTCTGTGAATATAAGTAATGATATTTTACTAAGTAATCCTAATAAATTTTTAGATAAAGGTTTATTATATTATATATACTGTCAAAGAGGTATAACATCTAAAATGACAACTCAAATATTAAGAGCTTTGGGATATAATGTGATTAGTGTTAAGGACGGATATGAAGCATATATTTTAAATAAAATATAAAAAGTATTAAAAAAGGAAAAAGAAAATAAAAATAATGATAAAAAAGGTAAATTCAGTAAGTGAATTTGCCTTTTTCATTGAAAAGATAAGTTAAAAATAGGTAAAAATATCATTTGCTCAAAGAAAATAAATGTGATAGGATGAGTTAAATTTTTGAAAAAGGAGGTAAAAAATGACCGAAGCATCTACAAAAAGTATAGATGATATAATA
>ONJI01000041.1 GCA_900318075.1 uncultured Bacillota bacterium
CCCTAGCCTTGGGATTGGATTTTTGTGAACCTTTCTTTCATTTGGTACATCCATTGCTCCAATAAACTCGGCTATTTTTTTAACGATTGGTATAAAAACGGCCGAAAAAGTAAATGTTGTTAAAACTATTAATAATACTTCTTTTATTTCCATAAATACTACAACTCCTTAAAACTCATTACATCTTTATTATATAGCAAATTAGTCATTTTATCAATTATAAACTTTTAAATAATTATAAAGAATAGTATCACTATTAGCCTTCTTTATTTTTATCAATACTATTTAGCAATTAAATCTATACATACATCTACTTTTAATGATATAATAATTTAAACGAGGAGTGATTATTAAAATGACAAACACTTTAAATGATAATACTGTTTATTATACTATTATTAATAAAAAAAAATTAAAATTTAAAGTCACCATGATTCTAAATGAAAGATTGGAAACTTTACAAGCAAAATATGTTTTAAGTTGCATGTTAAAACATTTTGGGATAAAAGAAGAACCTATCTATAAATCCAAATCAGGGAAGCCATACTTTAAAAAACAAAATATTTTTTTTAATTACTCACACTCTAATAATTATATTGCTTGTGCTATTTCAAATTATGAGGTAGGCATAGACATTGAAGAAACTGACAGGGTAATAAATAGTGTAATGATTAAAATATGCAATTTTAACCAAGATACTGAACTTGAAGAACTAGTAAGAAGAGAAGCTTATTGTAAATTATCTGGCAATGGAATAGCAATGTTTTTTGATAAAAATAATTTTAAAGATATTGATGCAAGTGGTATAACAATTAGTAATGACGAATATATATGCTCGATTTTTAGTGATTGTTTTAATCCTTCTTTTCAATCCATAGATATATAATTAAAAACTATATTTAAACGCTTTGGTTTAATATAGTTTTTTTTAATTCATCATATGAATTATAAAATTCATTTGAGACATCTTCACCAGCATCTACTTTTTTTAATATTTCTGAGAAACGTACTGAAAATGTATCGGCTCCAGAATCGCTCATATGAATAATATCATAGAATGACTCTTTTTCTGAATATAATTCGGTTCTTTTTTTATCTAAATTAAAGTCATAATATTCACAATTGTATTTTTTAGATAAATCTACATATTGTGAAAACACTTCGTCAATATTCCTGTATTCCAAAACCATTTTTTCTGTTACTGGTGTTACTATTAGCACTATTCTTATATCACTATTTTTACACAATTCAATAAAATCATTAAAAATTTGTAGATTTTTCTTTTTAATCTCCGAATCTAATGTTTGTTTATTAAGAATATCAATTTTTTCCTCTGTAGATAAAGATTGATCATTTGTTGGTACTGGTAAATATCCATACGTTTTATCCTGAATAATTATATCGTCAGAAGATGTTTCTAATGCATGATTCGATCGTTGAAGAGTATCTGAAAAAACTTTACTATATTCATCAACCGTAAATGCTGTTTTTAAAAATTTTAATCTTTCAACTGTGTTATCTAACCTACCTAATACATATAAATCTCCTTCAAATCCTAAATTTTCCCTGTCTAAAGTTAATGCGTTGTATGATAATTCAATAATAACTGTTTTTATTGGATTCCTTTTCGTCTCTTTTTCAAAAAGTACGTACCTTCCATACATACTCATTAATGGTGAAGATAAATTATATGCTTTAATATTCAACTCTTTATTTAAAGTTGTTGGCTTTACAGAACGCAGTGCATGTGACGATCCAACAATTAAAGTATCAAGTTTCCCGCAAAGAGAGTTTCTAACTTTATAATCTTGATAATAATATTTTTCACCATAAAAATACGGTGCCATATACCCTAATAATAACATTATAACAAATAATAATAATAATAATGAATGAAGTATTATCTTACTAAAATTGTGCATACATAAATCCTCCTCCACCACTATCAGTACAACATGCTGCAATTATTAATATTGATATCAATAATGCCAAAATAAATATTCTTAAAACTGTAGGTATTTTGTTAAATACATTTCCAACAGATTTTTTTCTTTGTATCAAACTAA
The DNA here is from genome assembly GCA_900318075.1 of uncultured Bacillota bacterium. GTDB lineage: Bacteria > Bacillota_I > Bacilli_A > RF39 > UBA660 > Coprosoma. The sequence goes on from ONJI01000041.1 coordinate 2,067, forward strand.
ATATCAACATTAAACTTGTTCCTAATGCAATAATAATTAATGGTGCTTTACTTGCAAATGGCAATAAAGCTTTTAACGAATTAGGTATTGTATGTTCCGTAAATATTCTTTTCCATAATCCTAATCCTGCTTTTAAACCACCAACCTCTGGCAAAACTTTTATAAAAGTAACTAAAATGAATGTTCTTATTACCTGTATATATTTCCATATTTGACCTTTAATTTTCAATTTTAGTTTGACAAAATCATAAATTGGTTCCATCCACATAGAAAAGATTATGAATAAACCATTTAATCCACCCCAGGCAATATATCCCCAATTAGCACCGTGCCACAAACCTGTTGTTAACCACACTACAATTAAAGCTATACTTGCAGGTAAGTTTTTACCAATATGTTTGCCAAATTTTGCCGAAGTTTTTCTGCCCAATGTCGTGTTCCATTTTGAAACAGCAATGGGATAATATATATATGTTTTAAACCAATTTCCTAGACTAATATGCCATCTACGCCAATATTCAGCAATAGACTTTGAAAAATACGGACGTTCAAAATTTTCAGTTAATTTTATTCCAATTATTTTACATAATCCACAAACTATATCCATATATCCGGAAAAATCTGCATATATTTGTATACTATAAAAAAATATTCCTATTAGAACTGTTATTCCAGTATAATCATTATAGTTTGAAAAAACTGATTCTACATATGATGATAGTAAATCTGCTACCGCAACTTTTTTAAAAAAACCCCATATCATTCTCTGACTTCCATAGACGAAATTGTGATAATTGAAACTATGTGATGCAAATAACTCAAAAGACAATTGATGATAATTACTTATTGGTCCCTGCGTTATTTGAGGGAAAAATGATGTAAACAATAATATTTTTAGTGGATTTTTACATGCTTCATTTTTTTCCCAGTATACGTCAATCAAATATCCCATAGTCTGAAATGTATAAAATGAAATGCCTAATGGTATAATTAATGATAAACTACTTATAGTTCCTTTTGCATTAAGCATTCCCATCAGTGTATTTATTTGATTTATTGCAAAATTAGCATATTTAAATACACATAACAATCCAAAATTTAATATTAATATCCCAGTTAAAATTATCTTTTTTATCTTTTTTGATTTGCTTTTTATTATATTCTTTTTTTCAATTGTTAAGTTTTCTTTATTATCTTTTATATATTGTTTTGCCTTTTTACTAACCTTTTCTAGCCATAGAGCGCCAATCCAAGCGGATGAAGATGTGATAACTATATATATAATATTCTTTATTCCAGCTAGAGCATAGAATGCTAAACTAAAAATAAGCAAAACCACCCACTGGTATTTTTTAGGCGCCATGAAAAAGCATATTAATAATAAAGAACAGAAAAGTAAAAATTTAAGTGATACTAACGACATAACTAATCAACTTATTCCTCATCTAAAATTGTTTGAATCATTTTCCACATTGCATCTACGCTATTAAAATATTCAGGAATTAAATATTTTGGGCTTATTTCAATGTCAAAGGTTTCGGATATTTGTGATACTAAATTAACAATACTAAAAGAATCTAGCACTTTACCATCTATTAATTCTTTTTCATTTTTATAATCAATGTCTGGGTTGATTTCCATTAAAATTTCCATAAGTTGTTCCATAACTACACACTCCTCTACATTAAAGTTTCTCTTAAAGATTGACGATCAATTTTACCATTTGCATTTAATGGTAATTTCTCGTATATTTTAATCCTGCCAGGAATCATATAATCAGCAAGATTATTTTTTAATAAATTTCTTATTTCTTTGGAAGTTAAATTACTATTATTGAGTTCACAAAATAAAGTTATCATTTTTCTTTTTTCATCATATAGACAGCAACATCTATTTATTTCCCTTAATTTATCACATGCTGCTTCTATTTCCCCCAGTTCTATTCTTCTACCCATATGTTTTATTTGAAAATCTTTTCTTGAAACAAAACACAAATTTCCTTTTTCATCATAACGAGCCAAATCACCTGATTGAAAAACTCGCTTATTTCCTTCTTTAAAGAAAACGGCATTAGTTTGTTCTTCGTTATGATAATATTCTAAAGCTAGTGCAGAGCTGCTAATAAACACTTCACCAGTAATACCAATTTCATTAATTTTTTGATTTCCATTTCTCAATGTAATATCACAATTTGGCATTGCCTTTCCCATTGGTAAGACATTTATATTTTCTAAATCTTCATTTACTTCATAATAGCAACATACTCCCGACATTTCCGATGATCCGTATAAATTTACAAATTTTACATCAGGTAGATTTTCCATCCATTTTTTCAATTGCTTTATAGGAAATACTTCTCCTACAAAGAATATTCTTTTTAGGTACTTTGGCTTTACTTCCATAAAAGTGTTGAATTGTGAAATTAAACATAAGGCTGATGGTACCCAACAAATCCAGTTAATTTTTCTTTCATTAAGATAATTAACTAATAATACTGGCAACACAAATTTTTCGCTTGGTATTATCTCTAATGTTGCTCCATTGTAAATTGATAAATATAAATCTTTTGCTGATGCATCAAAGAATAAAGGCGTTTGATTTCCAATAATTGTATCTTCTTCAAATGGAAATAATGAACTAAATGTGTCTAAAAAGCTAATCATGCCACTATGACTTTTTAAAACTCCTTTAGGCTTACCAGTTGATCCAGATGTATATATCATATATAGTGGTTTGTCACCGGCCAAAGCTGCAAATGGAGCACCTTCACTTTTATCTGAAGTCGTATAAAACTCCCCTTTAAAATTTATTTTTTTCAAGACCTCTACGTGTTCTTTTTTTCCTAAAATAGCTACTGGTTTTGCATCCGCTAATATTGCTTCTAATTTTACTTGTGGCAAAGACGAATCAAGTGGAATATAATAATTTCCACTCCCAATAACTGCTAAAATTTGCGCCACAGTATCAATATCTCTTCTAGCAAAAACAACAATTGGATTTCCCGTATTATGTTTAACCAGCAAGCCATTTATTGATTTTACTTTTTCAAATAATTCTTCATATGTATATTTAGATTCCTGATCTGCAACTGCTATCTTTTTAGGGAATTTTGCAACAGCATCTAAAAATATTTCCCATATTGAGTTCATATAACACTTCCTAACTAATATATATTATACAACTCGACTAATAAAATAGCAATTAGAAAACAAAAAATTGTCCTAATTTAATGGACAATTTTTATTTTTTATTAATAAAATTATATGAATCTTTTACCATATCTTCTATTCCGTAGTTGCATGACCATCCTAATTTATCTTTGGCATAACTAGCATCAGCATAACATTCTGCTATATCTCCATCACGCCTTGGCACTATTTTATATGGAACATCAATATCGTTATATTTCTTAAATGCTTCTACTAATTCTAAGACACTATAGCCATTTCCTGTGCCTAAATTAAAGTAATCAATTCCATTACCCTTTAATACCCATTCAATTGCTTTAATATGTCCCTTTGCTAAATCAACCACATGAATGTAATCTCTTACACCCGTTCCATCTTTAGTATTATAGTCATTTCCAAATATAGATAATTCTTTTAATTCACCTGTTGCTACTTTAACTATATATGGCATTAAA
>ONJI01000020.1 GCA_900318075.1 uncultured Bacillota bacterium
ATAATTAGTACTACATGCAGTACCATCATATTCCATAGTAGCTGATGGATTTGTACCCGTGCTTTTTCCTTTTGTTATTTCATAAGCTGTTGTCTTTGTATTATCAAATCCTACACACCAGTTTGTTGAAATATTTGCTGTACCATTAATAGTTAGATTTGTCGCAAAGGCAGCAAAACCTACTACCATTATAAAGACTATTACTAATAGTGATACTATGATTAATGTCCTTTGGTCTCTTTTTTCTCTCATATTTTACCTACTTTCTATTATATATCTATAGTATACCCCCCCCCCACGAAAAAGTCAATAAAAAAAGAAGCAATCTATATTGCTCCTTTACATTTTAGTTTCAATTATTTATCTAAAGTTCCGTTTTTTACTAAATGGTACTTTAGTTTAAAAAACTTTTGGAAAATAAATATTAAAAAAAATGAGATTGTTCTCACTTTCTTAGTTTATTTTTCCAATAAAGTATTTTTTCTTACCACGTCTTACAACTAGTATTTCACCGTCTATTGCGATTTTTTTAGTTATGATAAAATTTTCGTCAGTAATTTTTTCTTCATTTATTGTAATGCTTCCGGCATTCACAAATTCTCTAGCTTCTCTTTTACTTGAAGCTATTTTAGTGTTTACTAACATATTTATTATATCAATGTTATTTTCTGTTTCAAAGGCTTTTACGTTTTTAAAGGCATCTTCTATTTCTTTTTTAGATAGTTCTTTTACTTTACCTTGGAATAGAGCTTCACTAATTTCTTTAGCTCTTTTTGCTTCTTCTTCTCCTCTAAGGTCAGTTATAAATTCTTTAGCAAGTGTTTTTTGAGCTAGTCTTTCTTCTTTCTTTTCATTATGTTTTTTCATTAAGTCTTCTATTTTTTCTTTACTTAAGAATGTATATACTTTTAGATACTCTTCAACTTTTTCATCTGATGAGTTTAGTAAGTATTGATATAATTCATAGCTTGATGTCTTATTTTTATCAAGCCATAAAGCATTTCCTTCAGATTTCCCAAATTTATTTCCGTTTGAATCTAATATTAATGGCATTGTAAATGCATAAGCAGTTTTGCCTAATTTTTTATTTATTAAATCTATTCCTGTTGTAATATTACCCCACTGGTCAGATCCTTCTACTTGCATGATACAATTTTTATGTTCATATAGGTATAAGAAGTCATATCCTTGAAGTAATGTATAGGTAAATTCAGCAAATGTAATTCCTGTTTCTAATCTTCTTCTAATTATATCTTTATTAAGCATATAATTTATATTAATATATTTTCCGGTATCTCTTAAGAAGTCTAAAACTGTCATGTCTTTAGTCCAATCGTAGTTATTAACGACTTCAACATTACCATCAAATATTTCTTTAACTTGGTTTGTTAATTTTTTAGCATTTTCTTCTATTTCTTCTTTTGGTTTTATTTCTCTTTCAGCTGTTGGTCTTGGATCTCCTATCATTCCGGTTGCACCACCGATTAGTAAAATTGGATGATGACCAGCTTTTGCTAATCTTTTGGCGGTTAATAATGATGAGTAGTGTCCAATGTGAAGGGAATCAGCTGATGGATCAGTTCCCCAATAAAAGGTTACTTTTTCATTATTTAATTTATCTTTTAAATCATCTCCGGCTTCATCTTTAATAAGGCCTCGCCATTTTAATTCTTCATATAGTGTCATTATTTTTCCTCCTTCATATTTTTGACTATTTCTACGCTAGAGCTTGTTCCTATACGGGAAGCTCCAGCTTCAATAAGTTCATTCATTTGTTTAAAAGTTTTGATGCCACCACTAGCTTTTATTTCTAAGAGTTCGTTTTTGTTTTCATTAATTGTTTTTATATCTTCTAGGCTAACTCCTCTACTTCCAAAGCCTGTGTTTGTTTTAATATAATGAACAAATGTTTCATTACATATCTCTGTCATTTTAGCTATTTCTTCTTTTGTAAGTAGTGATGTTTCGATGATAACTTTTAAAATTTTACCATCAATATCATCTCTTATTAATTCTATTTCTTTTTTTACGTAATCATAATCTTTATCTTTTAAAGCGCCGACGTTTATAACCATATCAATTTCATCTGCCCCGTTTTCGACGGCATCGATAGCTTCAAAAGATTTTACTTTTGGAGTGTTCATTCCAAGTGGGAATCCTACTACTGTACATACACCAATATTAGTGTTTTTTAAAAGCTCTTTAGCTAAACTCACGTAATAAGGGTGAACGCAGACATTTTCAAAATTGTTTTCTATAGCTTCTTCACATAATTTCGTAATGTCTTCTGTAGTAGCATCCATTTTTAAATTTGTATGATCTATATATTTACCTATTTCCATAATATTCCTCCTTAAAATAAAAATACTATAAATATAGGGACGAATAATATCCGCGGTACCACCCTAATTCATAGTATTCTATGCACTTAATGGATAACGGCCATGACCGATTTGACTCAAAATATGTATTTCATTATTTAACTTTGACTAGTTTTCATCAGCCACTAGTTTTCTTTTTACCTATTAAATAATTACTGTGTATTTTTCTTCATCAATTACTTATAATTTAACACATTTTATTTTGTTAGTCAATTAGTTTTTATTTTATAACAAAGTTTACAATTTTGCCTGGAACTACTATCTCTTTGATTATTTCTTTATCATTTATATATTTTTGAACATTTTCATTTTCTTTGGCGCTTTTTAACAATTCTTCTTTAGATGCGTCTTTATCCATCGTTATCGTGCCTCTAAGTTTCCCGTTTACACTTACAGCAATTTCTATCGTGGATTCTACAGTTTTCTCTTCATCATATGTAGGCCATGATGATTTACATATTTTATCTCCAAGGTTATATTTTTCGTTTAACTCTTCTGTAATATGTGGGGCGATAGGATTTAAAAGTGTTAGTAATAGACGGTAGTCTTCTTTAGTTATACTATCATATTTTTCATATTCGTTTAACATAATCATAAGGGCAGATACGGCTGTATTATATTTTTGAATTAAAATGTCATTTGTCACTTTCTTTATTGTTTGGTGAGCTAAAACTTCATTTGTATAGCCTTTTTTTTCATTTAATTTTTCACCAATACGATATATTCTATCCAAAAATCTCTTACAACCGGCTAGCGATTCAGTACTCCAAGCAGCATCTTGTGAATAGTCACCTATAAACATTTCATATGTACGAAGGGCATCAGCACCATATTCAGCAACAACGCTATCTGGGTTTATAACATTTCCTAGTGATTTACTCATTTTAACACCATTGGAACCTAAAATCATTCCGTGAGATACTCTAGTCCAGATCATTTCTTTATTTGGAACTAAGCCTATATTGTATAAGAATTGTACCCAGAATCTTGCATATAATAGGTGTCTTGCGGTGTGCTCCATACCGCCATTATACCAATCAACTTTATTCCAATATTTCATAGCATCCATTGAAGCAAACTCATTATCGTTATCTGGATCCATAAATCTTAAGAAATACCATGATGAACCAGCCCAGTTTGGCATAGTATCTGTTTCTCTTTTGGCTTTGCCACCACATTTTGGACATGTGGTATTTACCCAATCTTCTATCTTGGCAAGTGGTGACTCTCCGTTATCAGTTGGTTCATACTCAGCTACATCTGGTAAAAGAAGTGGCAAGTCTTCTTCGTTCATTGGGACCCATCCACATTTATCGCAGTGGATCATAGGTATTGGTTCTCCCCAGAATCTTTGACGTGAGAAAATCCAATCACGCATTTTATAATTTACTGTTTTTTCTCCACAATTGTGTTTCTCTAACCAGTCAGCCATGGCATTTATAGCTTCTTCTTTATTTAAACCGTTTAAAAACTCTGAATTAATGTGCACTCCATCGCCAGTCATTGGGCCCTGTTCGATATTGCCAGGTCCTTCTAATACAGGGATAATTGGAATATCAAATTTTTTAGCAAATTCATAGTCTCTTTCATCGTGAGCAGGGACAGCCATAATAGCGCCGGTTCCATAGCTTGCTAGTACATAGTCACTTATATATATTGGAATTTCTTTATTATTAACAGGGTTTATAGCATAAGCTCCGGTAAAAACGCCAGTTTTATCTTTATTTAATTCGGTTCTTTCCATTTCATTTTTATATGAACACTCTTTTTTATATTTTTCTACTTCTTCTTTTTTATCAGGAGATGTGATTTTATCTACTAATTCATGTTCTGGAGCTAAAACGCAATATGTGGCACCAAATAAAGTATCACATCTTGTTGTAAAGACTGTGAAGTTTAGGTCAGTACCGGCTACTTTAAATGTGACGTGAGCTCCTACTGATTTACCTATCCAGTTTATTTGTCCAAGCTTTACTCTATCAGCAAAGTTTGTATCATCTAAGCCTTTTAATAAATCTTCTGAATATGAAGCCATTTTAAGCATCCACTGTGATTTCTCTTTTTGTTCAACTTTTGCTCCACATCTTTCGCAAACTCCGCCGGCAGAATCTTCATTTGAAAGGACTGTCTTACAATTTGGACACCAGTTTACAGGGACAGTATCTTTATAAGCCATTCCATGTTTATAAAACTGTAGGAATTGCCACTGTGTCCATTTATAGTATTCTGGATCTGTAGTAGCAAATTCTCTCGACCAGTCAAAGGAAAATCCTAGTTTTTTCATTTGACCTTTAAATGTGGCAATGTTATCTTTTACTGCTTCTTTTGGATGAATATGATTTTTTATGGCATACTGTTCGGCTGGAGCACCAAAGGCGTCCCAGCCCATTGGGTATAAAACATTATATCCTTGCATTCTTTTCATACGGGCCAAAGCGTCTTGAGCAGTATAACTTCTGACGTGGCCAACGTGAAGTCCTGCTCCTGATGGATATGGAAATTCAACTAATATGTAATATGGTTTTTTACTATCTCCGGTTATAGCTTTAAATGTTTCATCTTCTTCCCAATATTTTTGCCATTTCTTTTCTATATTTTTAAAATCGTACATTTTATTTTCCTTCTTTCTTATAGGTACTACCTAAAATTTTATACATTATGAGCATTAGTGGGATTAATGTGATGGCTCCTACTAACATCTTGATAATAAAGTTATCGAATAGTTCGACTATGGTTACTGTAAGTGACATGATAAAAGCATTTGTCAGAGCAAGTGAGTTTGCGAATTTTTTTAATTCTATTTTTCTAAAGTCAAGGTCATATGCTTTTTTAAAAAATTTTAGTTGTCTTCCTTCTTTAAATTTTTCTAATCCTTTTTTTCTATTTACTATTACCATAAAGTATGCCAAATAAATAGTCAAAAAACAAAATATAAAGGTTGATAAATATTCCATAATTCCTCCTTATATAAAAAAGTATTATGTGTGTAGGGACGTTTTAAACGTGGTACCACCCTACTTCATAATACTTTTATTATCTCTTTGGCTTTAACGGGCACTCCGTCTTATACTTATCATATAAGATGCTCCTAGGCGAGTTCATAATGTGAGCTAAAAAGTTTTCATCAACCACTTTCTTTCTAAATAGCTGTTAATTATTACTACTCCTACTCTAAGCATTTAATTATTGCTTTTTCCAAACAAATTTAATAAGTCTATAAATAAATTAATAAAGTCTAAATATAGTTCTAAGGCTCCATAAATAGCTAGATTTTCTTCTGCTATTGAATTTGAACCAGCCAATCTTTTTATCTTTTGAACATCATAGGCAGTAAAGCCTACAAATATTATTATAATAATTATCGATAATATAAAGTCAAAGGCTGAACTATTTATAAAGAAATTAATTATTGAACAAATTATGACAGCGATTAGAGCCATTACTAAATATGTTCCAATTTTTGTAAGATCTACTTTTGTGACTGATCCGATAAAAGCAAATATACCAAATATTATTGCTGTTATTAGAAAAACATACATTACCGAAGACATTTTATATACTAAGAATATTCCGCAAAATGTAAGCCCGCTTACGATAGAATAAACAAGAAAACTTATCTTAGCTGTCGTTGGACTCATTTTAGTAATTCTTGCTGATAAGAATATAACTAATAAAAATTCAATCACAATTAAAAGCCAGTATCTATATCCGCCTAATATTTTAGCTGCTGTATAAGGATGATTAGCAACATAATATCCTGTCATAAATGTTATTAATAATCCAATAAACATCCAAATGAATACTTTGGGCATTATTTTGTTTGTCATATTTTTCCCCTCCGCTAATAGTATATCATTATTTTTTGATTTTAGAAAGTTTTTTCTATCAAAAAAGAGGCTTTAACGGAATCCTCCGCCTCCGCCTCCACCACCGAAGGAGCCTCCGCCACCTCCGCCAGATGAAAAGCCTCCGCCACCAGAGCTATAGGATTCAGCTCTAGATCTTGCAGTACTTGCACTTTTTATTCCATCTGAAGTGATGTTATGGATAAATATAATATCCGTATAATCGTAACCCATTTGATTCATGTCAGTAATAACTTCAGGATATAATTTTTTAAATTGATTTGCAACTTCATCAGCAATTCCAAATATGGATGCATACATCAAATATTCATTCCATAGTTTTACTTCTATTGGTTCACGCTGTTTAATAAGTGTAAATTCTTTTAAAAATTTTTTGAGTCCAGCCATTTGCTCGGCTTCTTCCATCATAGATGGATCGATATTATATTTTGTAGATTTAAAAATTTTGAATGTAGTAACTTCTTCTTCTATAGCTTTATTTTCATTGACAAGCATTTTTATTTCATATTTTAAAACATCATCAAACCATGCAAGTATTTTATCATAATGATTACTACACCATTTTGTAAATTCACCTGATTCAAGTTTGCCATCTTTGCTAGCTTCGTACATGTAGTTATATAGTTTATTTTCTAAATCATTTAGATTATTATTATTTTCAAAGATAATGTTATCTTCTACTTTGTCTTTAAATAGTTTTTTGGTTGAAACTTTTTCAATTCTAATATTGCCATCTTTTAACCATTTTAAGATAATGGCTCCTAAAAAGTCTTCTTTCTTTTTATTTAAATTATAACTATCGGCAACCCAGTAGGCTCTAAAAACATCTTTTTTGCATGGTATTTCTCTAAATGGCATTACATCTTTTTTTACTTTGTTACCAGTTTTTCCAAAGTCAAGATTGTTATTTTTCTTACTGCTAGCTATAGAAAATCCAATGATTACAATCCATATTATTAAGTTGATTAAAACTGTGCCTAGGGCTATTATTATTCCAAACACTTTATCCCATAATGATTCTTTATCATTATAATTTATGGCCCCATCGTTTGCCATATTAAGATAATTATCAAAATTACTATCTAATATATTTGTTGTATTAAATGTTCCTTTTTCAAATTTTACTAAAATTGTTAGATATTCATCGCTATTTAAAGGTCCATCTGAGGTCATTTCTATTTTTCCATCATATACGTAGCAAGGAGCACCATATTTACCATATCCCCATACATCTAATGTGTCCGGATATGTAAAATCACTGTATATCGTGATACTGACGTTTTGCGGAGCAGCACTAAAATTATGTGGGAATAAATTCCAGTAAATCATATCGGCATCTTCAGTCCTTGAAACAAAGCCATTTATCTTATATTTTAGGGTATAAATATGGCTGCCATAGCTGGTGATGCCAAAGCATAAATCTATTTCACCATCACCTGCGTTATATATACCCGCTTTATGAGCCTTTTCACTAAAGCTGTTATTAACATTCCAATTATCAACAGTGGTAAAACTAGTACCATCCATAGTTACTTCTAAATCGCTTATTTCGGCACTACCTAAATTGTAATATGGATGCCATCCTTCGGTACCTTCAGTAACGTTAGCATTCCAAATTTCTGTGACACTGGCATTGCCATCATTATCAACATATATATTCATATCAATTTTAGATATACTACTTGCATGGCTAACGCTAATAAAACAGAAAAACGTTAATAGTGTAAATAATATTTTTTTCATCTTTACCTCCGATAAAAAAAGGGATTAAAACTTAATCCCTTTAAAATTTTACTTCGACATTTTTTCTATCTTCTTCTGAAGCTTCAAAGAATTTTTCAGTCTTGAAGTTAAATAAAGAAGCTATAATACTGCTAGGGAACATCTCAGTTTTATTATTGTACATTAGTACAGCGTCATTATAAAATTGTCTAGCATAACCAATTTTATCTTCAATTTCTTTTAACTGATTTTGTAAATCTAAGAAATTAGTATTTGCTTTTAAATCAGGATAGCTTTCAGCTAAGGCAAACAATTTACTGATTGCACTACTCATCTCGCTACTTGCTTCTACTTTAGCATCTACGCTGTCAGCTGTTAAATAAGTATTTCTAGCTTTGATAACGTTTTCTAAAGTTCCTTCCTCATGTTTAGCATAACCTTTAACAGTTTCTACTAAGTTTGGAATTAGATCAGCTCTTTTCTTTAATTGTACATCAATTTGACTAAATTGGTCTCTTACTTTATTTCTGGCTTGAACTAATCCATTATAATTTGAAATAACAAACAGTGCTAAAATGGCTAATACAACAATGATTCCTAATAACATAATTGTCACTTTCTCCTCTCTTAATATAAGTATATCATATTTTCTAAATTTCATCTATATATTCTAATAATCTTAAAAACATTTTTACGAATTTCTTTTCTAGTCCTATTCTAGATAGTTTTCTAATTTCGATACGTTTTTTCTTTATCGGTTCTTCGCTAAATAAAATACTATCTATTTTTTCTTTCATCTGGGTAGAAATTTGAAGGTCACTGATAATTCTTTCGATGTCCTCATTGATAATTCTGACTGCGTCTATTTCGATGTCTTTACCTTTACATGTCACTGTAAGCTGACCAACAGTTGGAACATCTTTTATTTCAACAATAAAATTTGGCCCATCGACATATGTCTTCAAAGATAGGCTTGTCATGTTGCTGTAAGCGGTTACTTCTTCAGTTCTTTTGGTGTTTCTAAATACTATTTTATAGTTTCTCTTTTCAGGAATTATGCCGCTTTTACCTTCAACTGCTCTTATGACCACACTATAGTTACTTGGAACATATGTATAATCTATTTGAGTTAATAAATAATAATCTTTACGATATAGATCACTTTCACCATCATCTTCAAAAAGTGTGTACGAATTGCTTTGGCCAGGGAAAATGTTTATTTCCATGTCTTCTGGTGGGGTCATGTCATTAAGGGTTTTTGGATGAGCAAGTGGAATTATTGAACCAGATTTTGCGAATACTGGATAATCTTCATCTCTAAAGAAGTTAGTATATACTTTATCACCTGGAAATTTTTTTCCGGTAACGAAGTCATACCATATACCTTCTGGAAGGTAAAACTTATGAACGACTCTATTCATGACGGTATCTTTTGGAGTAATAATTGGAGCAATGAATAATTCTTCACCAAATGAGTATTCATTGCTGAATAAGGCGTCATCATAATATTCATTCTTTCGGTAATATAAAGGTATTATAAGCTGATTTCCAAATTTGTGATATTTATAAGTCTCACTATAAATGTATGGTACAAGTTTATGTCTTAAATTTAAGTAATCTTTAGCAATTGTATATGTTTTAATATCCCATTTCCAAGGCTCTCTTTTATAGTATTTTCCTTTATCGACACCGAATTTTAATATTGGTGAAAATACGCCTAGTTGTAATGATCTAATATAAAGTTCATTATCTTCTGTTCCTTTAAAATAGCCACTAACATCATGAGCCCAAAATGGAGCGCCATTATTGAAACTTCTATTGGTGTAAAATGGTATTTTTCTGAGTGTATTCCAACTTACTTCAGTTTTTCCAGAATATAGTACTGGATAGCGATGAGGTGCAAGAGCATCACCTTCTGAAAGTAATAATGGTCTTCTTTTAAAGTCTCTTGTCATATCATAAAACTGATAGTGTTTTAAAAGGGTCAAATTTTGTTTACTTTCTATTCCGTCTATCCAATAAAAATCTATACCTAAATTATCTAGTGGATGAATGAAGAGTTTTAAATATACGTCGACAAATTTTGGGTCTAGAATATTATAAGGTATTTTACCTTCACCATCTGGATTTATGTATTTTATTGCTTCATCATAATATATATTGTCATCGTAAATTCCTCCGAACGGTGAGGTGCTTAAACCAATCTTTATTTTTTTATCATGAATATAGTCTATCATGGCTTTAGGATTTTTGAAGTACTGTTCATTAAATGTAAATCCTGTTTTTAAAAGTTCTTTACCGCGTTTTTTTCTTTTATGCCAGTCTTTATCTAGAACTAAAACAGATATTGGAATTCCCTCGTTTTCAAAACTATCAACTAATGTTTTTAGTTTTAAATCATCATAGTCTTCATTACTACTCCACCAATTTCCTAAAGCATATCTAGGCACTAGAGCTGGATAACCAGTTATTTTGTAATAATCTTTTAAAGCTAGTTCAAAATCATTATTATACATAAATAAGTAGGTGTCTATTTTGATATCACTATTAGGTGATGTAGTTCCATCTTCATTTAAAATTGGGGTATTGGAATCATCAATACTGGCCATGCCATCTGCTGAATATAGGCCTTTACCTTTAATACCGCCTTCAGCTAATGAGCTATTTGGAATGCCAAAGTTTCGAACTTCGGGATGGCCATAATACCAGTAATTATTTGTATTTAATAGTTCTACTTTCAAATTGTTGGCAGGGCTTGCTTTACCGCCTATGAATGATTTCCCTTTTATATATGTAAGTTTAAAATAGCTTGTCGATATACTAACAAAGTTAGCATTATCAATCAAATCAAATTTAGGGGTTTCTAAATCACGGTATAAAACTAGTTCGGTTGGATCATCGACAAAAACTCCTTTATCATTATATTCTAATCTGATTAATCTTTCAGTTAGAACTGTAAATCTAAATTTATCGCCTTTAATTATACTTTTATCATTAGCTTTAGCTCTATTTTTATCTATTTTAAAGTATTCCCCTAAATTATACATGGCTTTTCCTCCTTATTCTTTTATATTTCGATTATTTCCATAAAGTTTGTATGTTTAACTTCTCTAAATGGATGGCCTCCAGTGACAATTATCTTATCACCTGGTTTTAAATTTAAAACTTTTGATATTTTTTCCTTTGCGTTTTTGGTTATTTCTTCTAAGTTTTCTCCATTAGCGATAATTGGTAAAACTCCAAAATAAAGTTGCATACTTTTGACCACATCTTCGGTTTCAGCAGCTGCGATTATTGGACATGGTGGTTTTAAACCGCTTATTATTTTAGCTGTTTTTCCTTGATTTGTTGCGACAATTATGGCTTTACACTCTAATTCATTTGCACCTAAGACGACACTTGACGATACAGTTGCGGTTACTCCTTTGGTCTCATCATTTAATGATCTTCTAAAGAAATAGCTATAATCAATACTATCTTCTGATGCTTCAATAATTTTTTTGACAGTTTTTACTGTTTCAATTGGATGACTGCCAATTGAAGTTTCGCTTGTTAACATTATTCCATCTACAGCTTCTGATACTAAGGTTGCCATATCTGAAACCTCTGCTCTATTTGGCACTACTTTTCTAGTTAGGAAGCTGTTAAATTCGGCAGTTATTATAACTAGTTTATCATTTTTATAGCATTCACTTATAGTTTTCTTTTGAACGCTTGGTATCATCTCAATAGGTAGTTCAATTCCAATGTCGCCTCTATCTAAAATAATTCCATCTGAAACACTTACTATATTATCTAAGTCTTCGTAAGCTCTTTTGTTTTCTATTTTAGCAATTAACGATATATGTTCATTTTTAAGTTCAATTAGTAAATCGTTTATTTCTAATACATCTTCTGATGAGGAAATGGCAGATGCAGTTATAAAATCAATATTATTTTCATGCGCAAATAGGATATCTTGATAATCTTTGTTGCTTATAAATTTTTGATTTATTTTTATTTCTGGCAAATACATTTTTGAGTAATTGGTTACTACGCCGCCTTTTAAAACATTGCATACAGCATAATCCATGCCTTTTTCAAGAACTTCTAATTCGACATTTCCTTTACTTAATTTTATTTTAGTCTTATATTTTAAATCATCAATAAGGTGAGGATAATTAACTGAAAATCCTGTCATATTTCCCTTTACTTTATTCATGTATATTCTTATTTTGTCACCGGTATTTAGTGTCGCTTTGCCATCGATGAATTCACCAGTTCTGATGCATGGGCCTTCTAAATCTAGCATAATTGCCACATGAGTATCATATTTTTTGTTGGCTTCTTCTATTAAATTCATGAGGCGTTTACATTCTTCATGACTTGAGTAACTCATATTTATTCTGATGACATCTATTCCGTTTTTTACAAATTCGTCAACTTGCCCTTTTTCGTTGTCATTACCGCATAATGTCGCAATTAGTTTTGTTTTTTCCACTCTACCTCTCCTACTCTAATTAAATTATAAATTAATTAACTTGCAAAGTCAATTTTATATTCCTAATAATACTAGCAATTTACAATATTTAGTGGACCATCTACCATCTATAGCGAGTTAGACTTTGATTAATTTTTTTCAAAAAAAGCATAGTTTATAACTACGCTATTTTAGGTCATCAATATTCTTTTTAAGTTGTTTGGCATCTTGGCCAAATATAATTTTTAATTGATTGTCAATTTCAACTATACCTTGTGCGCCCATCTTTTGAATAGCTTCTTTGTTAACTAAGCTGATATTATGAAGATTAACGACAAATCTTGAGTTATTTACTTCATAATTTATTATGTTCGCACTACCGCCCAGATACTCAATTAGTTTATTAGCCTCTAATTTAAAATCTTTACTTCTAGCTTTTAAAATTGCTAGTGCGATTAAAACTAAAATTACTATTATTATTATATATTGCCATATCATGTACATCACCTATATTCATTATACTATAATTTATTAATTTTTTAAAACTTTTTTTGTTTTAATTGTATATTTGAAATCTTTAGTGTATTATATTTAATGGTGATAAAATGAAGAATATTTCTAAATATAAAATTGATAAATCTATTTTAATTCCCATCGTTTTATTTTTTATCATCAGTATTTTGACTTTATATGGTTCAAGAAGTATTTTGCCTAGTACGATGAGTCATTTAATGACAAATCAAATTATTTGGTATATGATTGGTTTTGGTTTAGTTTATATTGTGATGACGGTTGGAAATACTTATATATATAAAATAAGTACATTTTTATATGTGGTTGGAATACTATCATTAATTGGACTATTTTTCTTTGGAATATCGATAAATGATGCGAAGTGCTGGTACGAGATAAAAGGAATCGGCACTATCCAGCCTTCAGAATTTATGAAGATTATTTTAATCATTGTCAATGCTTCAATGATATTTAAATTTAATGAGGAGTTTCCTAATCCAAGTGTACGTGAAGAATTTATGTTTTTGATTAAAATAGGTATTATGGTGCTTATTCCAAGCGTTCTTACGTTTATGCAGCCAGATACTGGTGTAGTTCTCATATATTTACTAATAACTTTTGTTATGCTTTTTATATCTGGTATTAGATATCGCTGGTTTGTTTTGATATTTAGCACACTATTTTTGTTTGTTGGAAGTGTCTTACTTGTATATTTTGTAAATGAAAATCTTTTCATCAAAATATTTGGAACTAGTTTCTTTTTAAGGGTTGATAGACTTTTAGATTGGTCTAATCAACGTGGGTATCAGCTTGAAAATAGTTTGAGTTCAATAGGTTCAGCTGGTCTTACAGGTCATGGCTTAACTAATAATCCCATATATTTCCCAGAGGCTCAAACGGACTTTATATTTGCAGTATATGCGAGTCATTTTGGTTTTGCCGGATCTACTTTACTAATTGTTTTACTTACTTTTTTCGATATTAGATTAATTATGCTTGCTTTAAAGACTAATAAGTTAATCAATAAGTATGTAATTGCTGGAGTTGTTGGAATGCTTATATATCAACAGGTTCAAAATATAGGAATGACTTTTGGCCTGCTTCCTATTACTGGTATTACTCTGCCTTTTATTTCTTATGGCGGATCTAGTTTACTTAGTTATATGTTAGCTATGGGACTTATATTTAATATTTCAAATGAAAATATGCGTTATACAAATTAAAAACAGCTTATTCAGCTGTTTCTTTTTTTATAACTTCTTTTCCTTTATAAGTCCCACATTCTTTACAAACTCTGTGTGGTTTTACAGGTGCGCCACATTTTGGACATGTAACTACAGTTTTTTCGCTTATTTTGTAATGTGTACGACGCATTCTTCCACTAGTTTTACTAACTTTTCTAGCTGGTACTGCCATTTTAACACCTCCTATAATAAATCTTTTAACTTAGCTTTGGTTTAATGACCTTTAATTTTCGCTATCAGTTATAAGTTCCCATCCGTCGCCTTTTATTTCCACTTCTTCGGCTTCTTTATTTACAATTCTAATGGGAATTTCCATTAGTATATTTTCCCATATTATGGGTAAAATATCAATACTTTTTTGATTTTTTTTGAATTTTTCTTCATTTTCTTCTAGATTTTCATCTATTTCAGTTTCAAATTCATAGTCTGTCGGTTTCAATGTTCTAGAGCACGGTAGTATCATTTTACCCTTGATAGTTAAATTTAAATTATAGCTATTTGAACTGTCGATATATATTTGTCCTTTGACTTTTACATCTTGTAAATCTAATAATTCAGTATCTTTTAGTTTTTCTTTTTCAAATGATATCTTTTCATTTATATCTATGTTTTCTTTGAGGCCAAAGTTTAAAGGGGCTAAATCGATTATCATATTTTCCCTCCCTTTAGAAATTATATATTATTTTAAATTTAAAAGCAAATTTTGTATATTATTCTATTATATTTAACAAACTATGTTTAGGTGATGCTTATGAACTTTGTACATTTAGGGATTTTTTTATTTAAGGTTATAGAAGATGCCCTAGCTACTTTAAGGCTTATTGTTGTCAGTAATGGAAAAAAGGTATTTGGAGCAATTTTACAATTTATAACTACAATCATTTGGGTTTTATTAGCCGGCACTGTTTTAATTAATTTTATGCAGGACTTCTGGAAAGTTGTAGCTTTTTCTCTAGGGGCTTTAGTCGGATCTTATGTAGGCTCTTTAATTGAAGAAAAAATTGCTTTGGGTACTAATTTATTTATAATTAAGTTAAAAAAAGAAAAAATTTCTTTTTTAATAAACAGTCTAAAATCAAATAATTTTGATGTATATAAAGTTAAAAGTAATAATGAAAATATAATTGTTGTAATGGCAGCAAGAAAGCAATCTTATAATATTGTAAAATTAGTTAATTCTATCGATGAAAATAGTATTATACTAAGTGAAAAAATTAAGATTTTTTCTCAACCATAAATTCATATATTTCTCTAGCTTTATCCGTAATAATATTTTCATATTTTTTTATATTCTTTGGAGAATTAATTGTCCAATAAAAGGTTTCTTTAGTTGGAATTTTTCCTTTATATTTAAAACTTATTGAGTTAAAGTTAAAATCATTTATAATGTAATCTTTATTTATGTGAGATCCAATTATGAGTCCGCATTTTATGTCTTTATATTTTTTATGGAAAAATTTTATAAATTCATAGTTGAAACTACATAAATATATGTTTAATTTGTATTTGCATAAAACTTGATATAAGTATTTTGCTGTTTTTTTTATTTTTTTGCCTTCTTCTTTTACTTCTATTAAAATTATTTTATCACTATCTATTTTATCTAACACTTCTTCTAAAGTGTTTAAGCCTTTATTTTGAAGTTTTTTTGAACTGGTATTTCTTATAAAATATTCATGATAAAATGGGTCATGGTTAATTATAAATTTATTATCTTTAGTAAGCCTTACGTCAAATTCTACTCCATCTATATATTGAGTATTTAAACAATTAATTATGGCATTAAGACTATTTTCTCTATGAATAGAATCATTTCCTCTATGTGCGATTATCTTCATGTTATCACCATAGCATTATATGAATATTATTTTCGAGTTCCTATAAAAAAAGCCTACTTATATGAAATGGGCTTTTCGTCTTTTTTTTCTAATAACGGTTTTATTTTACTATAAACTTGAGTACTGATACTCTCTATACTCTTTGGATGATTATTATTTGCACATTCAATGATTTCAAAATCATATCTTTCAGCAAGTTCTAAATATGATTCCTCGGCCATTTTTAAGTGTCTTTCATTTTTTTCGTGGCCATCTGGTTCTTCTTTTCTATGCACTTTTAACTGTTTTGCGGCCTCATTTGGCATGTGAAGAAATATTGTTATGTCTGGTTTAGGAAGTCCCATTAGTTCAAATTCTAATTTCTCAAGAAAATTATACATAGCAAATCTTTCTTTTTTATCTTTTATTTTTCCGCCTTGATGAGCCATATTAGAATAAATGTATCTATCCAATATGACATTGTAGCCGTTTTTAAGTAAGAAAATTATTTTATCAATATTATATTTTCTATCAGCGGCATAATATAATGAAGCGACTTTTGGATCAACGTTAACTGCACCTTCTTCAAAGTAGCTATTTTCAAGGTACTCTTTTCCAAGATAAGGCCCGCCAATTATTTTACCGGTTGGCGAGTTATAATTTGGGAAACTGAAATTTTGAACTTGATAGCCTTCTTTACGGAGTTTTTTTATAAGTAAATTTGTTTGGGTTTCTTTTCCGGAGCAGTCTGTTCCTTCGATAGCAATCAATTTGCCTTGCATAACTTACCTCCTTTTATAAAGTACGTGCCTAAATAATATTCCGTCTTCGACATCTTCATCCAAGTATATCCTTTTAAATTCTCTTTTATCAAATTTAGGAAAAAAGCTATCGGCATTTTTATCCTCGGCTTCTATTAAAGTTAAAAATATTTTTTCTGTATATTCTAAAAATTCTTTGTAGACTTTCGCACCACCAATTACAAATGCATCTTTGTCTTTATAATCAGTGATTAGGGCTTTTACGTCATTGCAGGTCTTAACTCCTTCGATATCAATGTTTTTATTTGAAAGCACTATGTGATTCCTATGTTCAAGAAGTTTTGGTAATGATTCAAAAGTACGTCTACCCATTATTATGTCATGGTCCCAGGTCATTTCTCTAAAGAATTCTAAATCCTTTTTTAACGGCCAAATTAGTTTATTGTTCTTACCTAATTCATTATTCTGGCCAACTGCTGCGATAATATTAATCATTTTGCGATTGGAAATTTTATTGGTCCATGATGTCTATAATTTTTAACTTTAATATCTTTACATTCTCTAGAAAAATCATACTCTCCGAAGTGTCTTTCAGGGTTTATCCATAAGGTTGGAGCTGGAATATCTTCTAAATTTTCTCTTTCTAACTGGTTTTTTATGCCTTCTACTTGATTTTCGTAAATTTGTGCATCTTTGATAGACCAGTCTAATGTTCCTGGCTCTAAGTTTGCTTCTTTAGCAAATAAATAAAGTAAAGCCGCATACTGGGTTACATTAAAAGGTAGACCCAGTGGAACATCACAGCTTCTCTGGTGAACCCAAGCGTTTAGTTTACCGTCTGTTACATCCCATTCGCTTGACCAAACACATGGCTTTAGTACTCCTGTTTCTAAATCAGCTTCCTGCCATAGACTTATAACATTTCTTCTATCAAATGGATTTTCTTTAATAAGCTTAATAGCTCTATTTGCAAGATTGTATTTTCTAACAACATAGCCATAAGCTGTTCCAATTGTATGGGCGTATTCTTTTCCAAAAAATTTTTTATCAAAGTCTAATATTTGATTACCGTTTCTATCGGTTTTATACTGCTCGGCATACCAATATCCATCTTCGGCAATTTCCCATTCATCCCATATATGAACATTTACATTTTGCAGATCTCTAACATCATTTGATGCTTCTTGGTAAATCCATAGCATTTCTAAAAAAGCTTGTCTAGAAAAGGTTTGTTTTGTGGTTAAAATTGGAAATTCTTCTCCGACATCTAAGTGAAAATGATGCGATGGTACTTTGTATGTATCAATTCCAGTTCTATTTGGGCTTTTTACTCCTTCATTTAGTATTTTCTTGCATAGTTTTAAATATTCTTTGTCCCATTTTGACATATCTATCACCTAACTTTCTATATTGTTATCATTAAATGTAATATCTAAAAATTTACGGCTAGCTAAAAAATCACACATGTGGACGAATTTCTGGTATTTATTTTTGGGAAGTGGAAGAATCACATCACTATATGGATTTGTATTCCAAGGACCCATATGACTAGATATAGCAGATGATATAAATTCTATTTCGCTATCTTTTAGTGTTAGTAAATTTTTGTTTTCTTTTATGAAATTTGCCATTAAAATTGGATGATCAAATCTCGTATATTTTTCTTCTGTTTTTCCGTGTTTTAAACCATCATGCATAATTATAGAAATTATCATTAGGTCTTTTTCGTCACTAGTAAAAATATCACCAATAGAATTATCGGAAAGAATTTCATAAGCTATTCTAACCGCCGCTTTTGTATGTCTAACTAGACCTCCATCTCCTAAAGCAAAGTTCGGATGATATTTGCCGGTTGAAGATGCGGCAACTTTGAAGAAATAGTCTGGAAGTAGATTAATTAATATTTTTGCATTTTCCTTATATCTATCGTTTTTTATATAAATTAATTCTCTTTTAAAGGTATCTTCTTTCATATAACCACCTAACTGCATTTTATCACAAACTATTGTTCGTGTAAAGAAAAATCTATCAACTTAATTAGAATTTCATTTGAGGTATATAAGTATTTTGGATTAATAAAAACATTTGTGTCTGTTTCTATTAATAATTTTTTTTCTTTTAAATCTTTAATTTCTTTTATATCTTCTATATTTATATTATATTTTTCTTTGAAAGAATCTTTTTCTATTCCTTTTGTCTTTCTAAAGCCTAGCATAAATTCATTTTGAATAGTTTCATCTAAATTCAAATTATGGATTTGACATTTATATTTTCCTTTAAGGTAATTTGTAAGACTTCGCGTATTTTCATATCTCCTCTCTTTTAGATATCCACTTGCGCCTAACCCAAAGCCATAATAGTTTTCGTTATTCCAATATACTAGGTTATGTTGTGACTCAAACCCTCTTTTAGCAAAATTGCTTATTTCATAATGAATATACCCACTATCTTCTAGGGTTTTAGTTATGTAGTCGTACATCTTTCTATCAGTATCCTCATCAAGCCTGAGATAATTATTTATAAATAGCTCGGTATTTGGTTCTAATATGAGACTGTAAGTAGATATGTGACTTGGATTTAAAGCAATTATATTTTCTAATTCTTTTTTTAACTCTTCTATATTTTGATCATTAAAGCCGTACATTAAATCGATATTTATGTTATTAAAATAATTAAATGCATTTTTTAAGTTTTTAATGTTTAAGGTTCTGTTTAATGTTTTTAGTCTTTTTTGATTAAAAGTCTGAACTCCAATGCTTAATCTATTCGCGTATTTTTTTAAAAGCTTTAATTTCTCGATATTTAAATCTTCGCTATTAGCTTCTACTGTAATTTCTGAATCTTTTTTTGTGTGGAAAATTTCTAATATGTTAAATAATTTTTCTAGGTGTTTTATATCTAGGGAACTCGGTGTGCCTCCGCCAATATATATGGTATCTATTTGTTCACCTTTATAGTTTTCTCTTATCTCTTTTTCTAAGGCATTTAAATAGTCAGTAATCCATCTATCATTTTTTATAACTTTAGGAAAAT
Source organism: uncultured Bacillota bacterium (assembly GCA_900318075.1). Classification (GTDB taxonomy): domain Bacteria; phylum Bacillota_I; class Bacilli_A; order RF39; family UBA660; genus Coprosoma. The sequence goes on from ONJI01000020.1 coordinate 19,797, forward strand.
CACAGTATGAACATATTTTTGAGCAAAAAGGAATATGTATATAGATACTCATCTTTTTTTCCTTTTTTTGTAATCGCTATATAGCTCACCAATTGTCTTACTATCAATTTCTTCTTCACTAACATTTGCTAAAACTACAGCATTTAAAAATCGCTTAGCTTTTTCAACTTTTAATATCATTTTGCCATTTCTTCTTACATATAATAAGTCTCGCGGATAAAGATTTCTAAACTTTATTTTCCCTTCAACATAGGCATTAGCTCTATTTATGCGTTCTTTTTTGATTTCTTCTGTTTCCATACGTTACTCCTCATCCATACTTAAAACTGTCAGAAATGCTTCTTGTGGAACTTCAACATTACCGATCATTTTCATTCTTTTTTTACCTTCTTTTTGTTTCTCAAGCAGTTTTCGTTTTCTCGTTATATCTCCGCCATAACATTTGGCTAGGACATTTTTCCTTAAAGCTTTTATATCAGCTCTTGATATTACTTTTGAACCGATTACAGCTTGAATCGGCACTTCAAATAGTTGCCTTGGGATTAGTTTTCTAAGAGCCTCAACGATGGCTTTTCCTCTTTTGTATGCGAAATCTTTATGAACAATTAAACTTAAGGCGTCTATAACATTACCGTTTAATAATATATCCATCTTTACTAAATCACTTGGTTTGTAACCAATTAAGTCATAATCAAATGACGCATATCCTCTAGTCACACCTTTCAATTTGTCAAAAAAGTCATAGACTATTTCGGAAAGGGGAATTTCATAGTGGATATTTACTCTTTCTGTATTTATATATTCTATATTTATATATGTTCCTCTTTTATTTTGACATAATTCCATGATTGGGCCAATATATTCGGCTGGGACATATATGTTTGTTTTTATATAAGGCTCTTCTATTAGTCTTATTTTTTGCCTATCTGGCATTTTAGATGGGCTATCGATATTTATTATTTCACCATCAGTCTTTGTTACTTTATATATGACTGAGGGACTTGTAGCTATTAAATCGATGTTAAATTCTCTTTCGATTCGCTCTTCAATTATCTCCATATGTAGTAGGCCTAAAAAGCCACATCTAAAACCAAAGCCTAGAGCTTCTGACGTCTCAGGTGAAAACTCTAATGCGGCATCATTTAATTTTAGTTTTTCTAGGGCTTCTCTTAGATCAGTGTATCTATTTGTCTCTACAGGATATAATCCGGCAAAGACCATCGGTTTCATTGGTTTATAACCTGGCAATTTTTCAGTAGCGGAATTTTTTTCTAGAGTTATAGTATCTCCTACTTTTATATCACTAATGCTTTTTATACTTCCGCATATATATCCTACTTCACCGGCTACTAACTGCTGCTTTATTTTTTCTTTTGGGTTATTAATTCCAAGTTCGGTTACTTCATGAACAGCATTTGTGGCCATTAGTTTAATTTTATCTTTAACATTAATTTTACCATCTACTATTCTAACTAGGGCAACAACACCTCTATAGGGGTCGAAGTAGCTATCAAATACTAAAGCTCTAAGTTTATCGTTTGGACTGCCCTTGGGAGCTGGAACTCTATCAATTATGGCTTCAATTAATTCCTTTATACCCTCACCTGTTTTTGCACTTGTAAGAAGTATTTCATCTTCACTAAATCCTAATGTATCAATGAGTTCTTTTTTTACTCTAGGAATATCGGCATTTGGTAAATCTATCTTATTGATGACGGGGATAATAGTTAAATCGTTTTCCATAGCTAAATAGACATTGGCTAGTGTTTGAGCTTCAATTCCTTGGGCAGCATCAACAACTAGAACAGCTCCTTCACAGGCGGCCAAACTTCTAGATACTTCGTAAGAAAAGTCGACATGTCCTGGTGTGTCTATAAGGTGCATTATATATTCATTATCTTTGTAATTGTACTTCAGCTGAACAGCGTTTAGTTTTATGGTTATGCCTCTTTCTCTTTCGAGATCCATACTATCTAATAGTTGGTCTTGTTTTTCTCTTTCGGTAATTGCTCCTGTGAGTTCTAAGATGCGGTCAGCAATTGTGCTTTTTCCATGGTCAATATGGGCAATTATTGAAAAATTTCTGATGTTTTCCTGTTTCATGTTAATCACCTAATTTAATTATAAAGAAAAAACGGTTATAATGCAATAACCGTTATATTTTACACGTAAGCTTAGAATCACTACTTTGATTACATTTGAGTGATCCAAATTTCAAATTCTTTACAATAATTTTACCTTCAGTGGTTATTTCTATACTGCCATCAGTTGGGTTTTTCCCACTTATTGTTACTTTTATGGATTCTTTTGGTATATATTCTTTACCATCACTATATATTTTATATCCTTCTTTATTATATACAACTTTGAAAGGTAAATTTACTTCATCGGTTAAATTAATTGTTGTATATAATCCTTTTACCATTTCAATACTATTTATGGTACTTGTTTGGGCTGATACCTGGAGTGACTTAGAGGCTAGTGAGGTCACTGACGGCAATAAGATTATTATAATTACAAAAAGCAAAATAATTACTAACCCGTTTTCTACCATTTTAATTTCTTTAACATTATCGTCCATATTAATCAGCCTCTATCATAATAATAGCATAATGGATTATTTTATTCAAGAAAAAAGATGACCTTAGTCATCTATTATAAATGGAAATAATAAGTGTCCGCACATTTCATTACCTAAAATGTAAGATTATATACTTAATAATATATCATTTGAACTCCTATAGTCAAACATTGCTCTTGGATAATTATTTATCCAATCTTCAATTTTCTTTATAAAAGATACTTTAAGATTTTTCATATCTATTCCTTTTGGAATCCATCTTCTTATCAATCTATTATTGTTTTCATTTGTTCCTCTTTCACCAGAACAGTATGGATGTGCATAATATACTGCTGTTCTTTTCTTTTTTCTTAAACAAGACTTTTCCAATCCCTTATACCCCATAAATTCAACCCCATTATCAAATGTTATTGTTTTAAATATTTTATAAAATTTCGAACCATTTTTTCTCTCTATCTTATCCAACGCTTTAGCTATAGTGGCGGTCTCTTTATTCGGCAATTTCATTATTATTTCTTGTCTTGTCATTCTCTCTGTTAATGTGAATAATACTGTTTTAGTTCCTTGTTTTCCTACTACCAAATCTCCTTCCCAATGTCCATATTCATTCCTCTTATTAGCTTCTTCTGGTCTATGTTCTATACTTTTTTCTGCTGGTATTAATTTAGAAACTCTTTTTTGTTTATTTTTATTATTATATTGTTTCTTGTATATGATTTTCCCATGTTTTACTTTATTAAATATGATTCCTGATTTTATTCCATTTCTTATCGTTCTTCCACTAATTTCAATTTCAAATCCATACTTTTTTAATTCACTTGATATCACCTCTGGTGACTTTTTTTCTTTTACTATTTGATTTTCAATATGTTCTACTAATTTAATATCTCCATCTAGTTTTAATTCTGGCCCCTTATCAGTCATATTATATTCATATTTTTCTTGAGCTATTTGAGCACTATATTCATATTTATCTTCCCATTCATATCCTCTTACTTTTACAAGTCCTCTATTTATTTCTCTTCTTATGGTTCGTTCACTCTTATGTAATAATTCGGCTATTTCCTTTTTACTCTTATGATCACCATTATACCAAGTTTCTATCATTGTTCTTTCTGAATAGGTTATATGTTTATATTTTTTCTTTTCTTTGCTATAATTATAAAGACACATATGTTTTACCTCCAATATAAGTTTCGTCACTTACATTGTATCATAGGTAATTCTATGTGTCTTTTTTATTGTCCTTTCGGACACTTAATTTTTCAATTTATAACCTTAGTCATCTATCTTATTATTCTCCTGATCCTGTTTTTGGTGTTGTAGAACATGTTATCTTATCAGTCCCATTACAGTAGTAATTATTTATTTTCAAATTACTTACTGTAACATTACCTTGACTATCAATAGCAACTGTACCCTCTGTAGGTTCAGTTCCGCTAATTCTGACAACTTTAGTACCTACATTTCTATTGCTTTCTGAAAAATCTATAAAAGCAGAATCTTGAGGGTTATCTGTTATTTGGCTCTCACTAATTGCTAGTTGAACTGATTTTACTACTCCATAAGCACTATCTTCAGCTGCTTTCATTCTAGAGTCATTAACAACACCTAAGATAATTGGCGTAGCAATTAAGGCGATAATAGCTAGAATAACAATTACAGCTAAAAGCTCAATTAAAGTAAATCCTTTTTGGTTTTGTTTCATATTATCACCTCCTCGCCCCTTACTTTAATTTAAATATATCACATTTTTTCCCATAAATCAATAGAAATGTAATTTTAAAATTTAGTTAACACTTTTTTCTAATATTTCTAGTTTTGATTTTTCTTCTTCTAATTTTTTCTTTTCAGAGTCAACTATTTGTTTTGGTGCTTTATTGACATAGTTTTCGTTTGAAAGTAGTTTTTCTCTTCTTTCAATAGAATCTTTTAACATTTTAATTTCCTTTTGTTTAGCTGTTTCATCTATTTCCTCTGATTTAAAATAGTATGTTATATCAATCATGTTAGATTTATAATTTACGCTATTTAGATCTTGCGCTTCAGTTACAATGTTTTCATCTTTTATTTTTAATGAACTTGCATAAATGGTATATATTTCAGGTAAGCAATTAATTTTTACTAAGGCGTCTTTTTTGATGTTGTTATTGAGTTTCAAAGTTCTAATTGAAACTATATCAGCTATTATTTTTTCTAATTTTTCTGCTTCTTTAGAATATATTTCATCTTTATCATATTTTGGATAGGTTGAAATCATAATTGACTCTTTTTCTTTAATCGGAAGCTTCTGATATATTTCTTCAGTTACATATGGCATAAATGGATGAAGTAATTTTAGTATTGTGGTAAGGACATCCAATAATACTACTTTGGTGTTAGTATTCATGTTATTTTTAGATAATTCAATATACCAGTCACAAAATTTGGACCATGTAAAGTCATATATTTGGTTTGCAGCATTATGGAAGTTGTAACCATTCATGTTTCTTGTAACGCTTTTAATAAGATTATTTTTTTCGGTTATAATCCATTTGTCGGCTAGTGTTAGTTCATCTTTGTTATATGTACTTACTGATAGGTCTTCTATATTCATTAAGACATATCTAGATGCATTCCATATTTTATTGATGAAGTTCCATGTAGATTTGACCTTTTCTTCATCATATCGCAAATCCATACCAGGGGCAGAGCTTTTAAGCAAGAAAAATCTTAGTGAATCAGCACCATACTGGTCGATAACATCCATAGGGTCGACACCGTTACCAAGTGATTTACTCATTTTTCTTCCTTCTTTATCTCTGATTAGTCCATGAATTAAGCAGTCTTCGAATGGTCTTGAGTCTGTAAAGTGTAATCCTTGAAAGGTCATTCTATTAACCCAAAATGGAATAATGTCATAGCCAGTTACTAGTACGTCATTTGGATAACATCTTCTTAATAATTCAGTACTATCTGGCCAGCCTAATGTGGCAAATGGCCATAGAGCTGACGAAAACCAAGTATCTAATACATCTTCATCTTGCTTCCAGCCATCTCCTTCTGGAGCTTCCATGCCAACATATATTTGATCATCTTTATACCAAGCTGGGATTCTATGTCCCCACCATAATTGTCTTGAAATACACCAATCATATGTAATTTCCATCCAGTGGTTCATTGTTTTTTCATATCTAGATGGCACAAAATTTACTTTTTTTTCTTTATCTTTTTGATTTTCTAATACTCTATCAGCAAGGGGTCTCATTTTAACAAACCATTGTTTTGATAGATATGGTTCAACTACTGCCCCTGTTCGTTCTGAGTGTCCAACTGAGTGAGTCATAGGCTCTATTTTTAAAAGTAGTCCTTCTTTTTCTAGATCTTTAAGTAGTTCTTCTCTACATTTTTCTCTAGTCATTCCTTTATATTTTCCAGCATTTTCGTTCATAGTTGCATCTTCATTCATGACAACTACTCTTTCTAAGTTATGTCTATTACCTACTTCAAAGTCGTTTGGATCATGGGCTGGGGTTATTTTAACACATCCTGTTCCAAATTCTGGGTCGGCATGTTCATCGGTTATAACTGGAATCTTTTTATTCACAATTGGAAGTATGACGTTTTTACCAACGTATTTTTTATATCTTTCATCATTTTCATTAACGGCAACAGCAGTATCTCCAAATAGTGTTTCTGGTCTAGTTGTAGCCACATCTAGATAGTCTTCAGTTCCTTCTATCTTATATTTTAAATGATAGAAAGCGCCAGGATCGTCTTTGTAGATAACTTCTTCGGTAGATAAGGCGGTTTTGGCAACTGGATCCCAGTTTATTATTCTCTCTCCTCTATAGATTAAACCTTCGTTGTATAAATCTACGAAAACTTTTTTTACGGCTTTTGAAAGGCCTTCATCTAGGGTAAATCTTTCTTTATCATAGTCTAAAGATAATCCTAACTTACCCCACTGCTTTCTAATTATATCGGCGTGTTCGTGAGTCCATTTCCAGCATTCTTTCAAGAACTCTTCTCTACCGATACTGCTTTTGGTTTTGCCTTCTGTTTTAATTCTTTTAACAACTTTAGCTTCTGTAGCTATAGCTGCATGATCCATTCCTGGAAGCCATAGTGTATCATAGCCTTGCATTCTTTTGAAACGGATTATTATATCTTGTAAGCTCATATCCCAGGCATGTCCAATGTGAAGAACGCCAGTTACGTTAGGTGGTGGACAAACAATAGTATATGGTTTTTTAGATTTGTCTCCGCTTTTAAAATAGCCTTTTTTCATCCATGATTCATATTTATCTTTTTCTACTTCTTTATGATTATATTTCTTATCTAACATATTTTCACCTCTAATTTTTTTGTTTTTTTACATTCTTTAACACTAAAAAACGTCCTTAATATAAGGACGTTTTAAACGTGGTACCACCTTAATTTGTAAGTTACTACTTACCTCTAATAGCTTTAACGGGCTAAACGTACTTTCCTACTATCATTTCAAAAAGTCAGCTAACAAGCTACCTTCGATATCGACAGTTATCAGTTTCCACCAAATGTACTGACTCTCTTTAAACTATCTAATATTTACTCCTCTTGCTTAAGCTTTTATAGTATTATAGTAAATACTTAATGTATTGTCAAGAAATTTGCTGACCACAGAAGAAACAAATTTTTGCGGTAGGTTCTAGTTTGGTTCCGCAATTAGGGCAAACTTTAGGTCTACTATCGTTTGTGTTAATAGGACTTACTTCTTTCTCTTTTATTTCTTCTTTGGCTTCTATAGTAGTCTCCTTTCTTTCATCAGGTTCTAAGCTACTATTGGAAAATACTGTATCGGCATTATACAAACCTTGGTTATTATTTTGGACAGCATTTTCACTATCATTTGGTCCTACTTTTATATTTGCTATTTCTGGTTTTATTTCTGAGACAGTTTCTTCTTTTTTAAATAATATGTTTTCATTTTGAATAAAAGATTCTGTATTATCATATAGGTGCAATATAAATTGCGGATTTTTAAATACTAATTCCGGAAATTTATACATTGGAATTAAAATGAAATAAATAGCCTCTTTACTATTCATGTTATAGGCTTCTAATAGTTTTCCGATAATTATATAGTAATAATATAAATTTACGAAAGGTATAAGTGTCATATAAAAAACTGTTCTTTTTAAATCTAACATATCGGTTAAAACAAGGCGGCAATAAAACGGGATAAAAGCTTTCATACTTGAAACTCTAGCTGATTTAAAAATATGAGCTAAACATATCTTTACTGTTATATAGACAATAAAAAATACTAAAAATATAAGCCAAAAATATTTTCCAGTTCCTTCAAATAACATTTATATCGCCTCCTATTATAATTATAACATGTTTTGATGTAATAAGATATAATTACTATTTTAAATTTTGTAATTTTTTAAAAGTTTCTTTAACTTTAAGAGCACTTGGCTTTTCGGGAAAATTATTCGGCATAGTACTTTCTTTTTTTATTGGCTCATTTTTTTTAACATTTTTAATTTGATTATATAGTTTTTCTTTTAGATCTTGAGGCGATTGATTAAAGCCTCTATTAACTTTTCCTTTCAAAACATTGTTTTTATTATTTTGATTAATTATCATTGTATTTCCTCTCTAACATTTTCCTTTTTCTAAATAGTTTTTTATGGGTCCATAGGTTAGTCTGTAGCCTTCTATTAATCCATGTTTATTTATAGCTTCTAAGTGTTTCTTGGTTGGATACCCTTTGTGATTTTTAAAGCCATATTCAGGGTGTTTTTCATCTATTTCATATAGCATTTTATCTCTAGTAACTTTGGCAATAACACTGGCTGCAGCAATAGTTATACTTTTAGCGTCGCCTTTGATGATTGGAATTACGGGAATGTCTAAATCTATTGGCATGGCATCGGTTAATACGTATTCTAGATTCACTTGATTTCGTACTTTTTCAATAGCTATTTTCATAGCCTTCCGGCTTGCCTCATAAATGTTTATCTCATCTATTTCTTTTGACCCAACTATTCCCACTCCATATATGACATTATTTATCAAGTAATTATAAAAAACATTTCGTTTTTTTTCAGTCAGTTTTTTTGAATCGGTTAAGCCTTCTAATTTAAAGTTTTTTGGCAAAACGACACAAGCAGCAACTACTGGTCCATAAAGTGGTCCTCTACCAGCTTCATCGGTTCCACCAATACAGTTTATATTTTGGCTATATAGTTCTTTTTCATATTTCCATAAATCGTCCATATCAATTTCCTATTAAAAATAATCACGTATGTGACTATTTTTCTTTTGCTTCTAGTTTTTTAGTTACTTCTTTAGATACTTCAATAACTTTCTTTTCAATAGCGCTGGCTGATTTTTCAATTACTGGAGTTCCTTTTTCAATTGCGTATTCAACTAATTCTGATGCAGAATCTTGAAGTTTTTTTGCTTGTTTTTTAGCTTCTGCTAAAACTGTTTCCTTATCTAAATTAGCAATTCCTTCTTTTATTTCAGCAATTTTTAGTTCCACATTTTCACGGACTTCATCAGCGTCAACGTTTTTCACTTTAGTTACTAAATCGTCAAATGATTTTTTCAAATCTTCTCTTGTCTCTTCTCCTTTTTTAGGAGCAAATAATAGGCCTAAAGCAGCCCCTATTCCAGCTCCGGCTAAAAATTTTCCAAATCCTTTTTTACTCATTTTCTTTTTCCTTCTTTCTATTTAATACTTTCCCTATAGCATTACTGAAAAATCCTACAATACTGTCACTAAAACCGGCTACAGCGTCAGTCGCACCATCAATTATTGAAAATACTCCATCTAATTTATTTGATTTTTCGGTAATGTCATCGACTAATTTGTCTACTTTGCTTAACGTTTTAATGGCATTAATCACAAAAATTATAAGTACGACTATCAACACCATTAATAGTATATAGAATAGGCCAGTAAATAATTCCGATAATTCAATCATCATTTTATCTCTCCTTCATACATTGAATCAATTAGGTTGAATAGTTCTTTATCGCTGATTTTTCTCGGTTTTTTCTTTGTTTTTGTTTCTTTTTCTGGTTTTGCCATTTCTGCTTCTAATAATTCAGTTAAGTCATCTTCTTTTGTGCTTTCATGTCTTGGTTTTTCATCAATTGTCTTTGAACTATAGCCATCTATTATATCATCAATTGATTTTTCTTCTTGTACTTTTTCTATTTCATCGTCTCCTTTTTTTTCATCAAAAAGTACTCGATTACTTCCGAATAATGTCGTTTCGATATCTGATTCTAAGCTTCCATAAGCTCGATCTCTAATTTCATCGACACTAGCTTTTCTAGGATTATATTTGTTATTTTTTTGTACAAGTTCTTCTTTTTGGTAATTTTTATCTAGAAATCCATATACTGGTGAAATAATTGGTGATGGTTTAAATACTTTCTTTTCTTCTTTTGGAGGATTATAAACTTCTCTATAACTTTTAGTTTTTTCTTCCTTTTCTGTCTTTTCAATATCTATCATATCAAAATCGTCATCATCAAAAATCGGAAATTTATATTCTTCTTTCTTAGTTTCTTCTACAATTTTCGGAGTTTCTATTTCCCTGTTTTCTGCTGGAGAAGGTATTTCAACTTTTATAACTTCTTTTTGAATTTCTTCCTTTTTTGGTTCAGTGTCTTCAACTTCAACTTCTTCAGTAAATAAATTTTTAACTTTATCTAATAAACCCATTTTCTCACACCCCTACTCTTCCTCATAACGTAAGAAACTACTTTCGTCTTTGTTTTTTTGGGTAAATACGTTATATTTTTCTTCTTTGTTTTTCAGAAAATTATCATCTAACGATAATTTTATTATATTATGATTGTATTTTATTGTCGATAAAATGTATGAACTGTTTAAAACTGTGTTATTTATTTCCTGTTTTGGAACTAAGGCTTCTATCTTCGCATAGTTGTAAACAAATTCTATTAAATATAGGCCATTTTTTTCAGAAATTTCTAGATAACCTATTTTTCCATCGTTATCAATCTTTCGTGAATATATTTTTGTTTTGTCTTCTTTATAATCAATAACTTTTTTATAGTAGTAACTTATTTCATCTAAGTATAAATAATAATATGCACCATTTGAATATAGTTTATCATTAGATCCATTACTATCGATATAAGTAACACCTCTGGGTACGTAGTATTTATATCCTCTACCCACACGGTTATATAGAGTACTTTCTTTGGAAAGTACGACGTTAACGATGTTATCTATCGATGTGGTGTCTATTCTAACGATGGTACATCCAGTTAGAATTAAGGCAATTAAGCCTATTAAAACTATTTTGCTCTTCATATATACACCCGCTTACTTTAGATTATATCAGAGTTTAGCTTTTTTTTATAGTAAAACAGATACTTTACATGTAAATAAATGTCTACTTATATACCTCTATCATATATATTGGGTAGCCTAAACTTACAAATTTCTTTTCATATTCTGTTTCGATATTTTCATAATCGTCCTCACTTAGATTTAGTGATATTTCTTTTATTTTATAGTCATTTCTAACATATGACATAATGGAAAATTCAAATAATTTTCGGTTATCTGTCTTTTGGATAATATGGCACTTATCTTTAAAAATATAGTCGTATCTTTTTAAAAATATATCACTAGTAAGTCTTCGATGTTCGTGTCTATTTTTAGGCCAAGGATCTGAAAAGTTCAAATAAATTTTATCTATTTCCTTATTAAAAATATCAGTTATTTCAGTAGCGTCAAATCTTATCAATTTTAAATTAGGCAGTTCTATATCTTCTAATTTTTGAACAGCTCTAACTATAACACTATCAAACATTTCAATACCTATAAAATTAATGTTTGGATATTTCTTGGCCATGCCAATGATAAAGTCTCCCTTGCCCATACCTATTTCCAAATGTATTTCGTTTTTATTTTTAAATAGTTGATTAAAATTCCCTTTATAATCTTTAGGATTCTTTATTATATAATTCGAACTACCAATTATCTCTTTTGCGCCTTTAACATTTTTCAATCTCATAATGTCACCAGTTTAATTATACACCAAAAATAGATAAAAGCATATAATTAATTAGATTATGAAAGGAGTAAGTTAATTTGAAAAAAGATCGTAACTGCGGGGGTTATCCTGTCTACCCACAAATGGTTCCTAGCTTCGGAGGAATGGTTATGCCAGGTCAAATGATTCCTATGCCTTTAAACAATATGGCAAATTATCCAAGTTCTGGTATGATGAATGTTCCTGGTAGCACTACAACTACTACACAAAATAATTACGGAACATCTGATTTATCTAATTTAACAAGTAAGGTTAATTCTCTAGAGCAAAGAGTTAATAGGCTTGAAAATTTGGTAAATAATGGAACGTATTCTAACAATTATAATACGTCTAATTATCAGATGATGTAAAAAAACAGCTAATTAGCTGTTTTTATCCTTTTATGCCGTTATAAAGTTTTTTAAGAAGAGTAGCACTTTTATATAGTTTATCTTCTAAAATCTTCATACGTTTATCCATTTTTTCATTTTCATTTTTTAATTCTGTATTGTTACTTTTTAATTTATTGTTAACTGATATCAATTGATCTATTTCAGAGTTCAATTTATTATTGTCATCGGTTACTTTTTTGATTTGTTCTTGCAAAGTAGCAATCTTTTTGTCTTTTGAGTTTGTTTCTTCTTTTAGTTTATTGTAGTCATTAACAAAGCCAGAAATGGCAGTGTTTATATTTTCAAAAGATTCATCAAGGAAGTCGTCATCGGTAACAATTTCTTTTCTTGCTTCTTCAGATTCAATAGCTTCTTGGTTGATAAATTTGGCTGGTTTTTTTGACTCTTCTTTATCTTTTTCAGTTAAATCTAAATTAGTTAATGTATTTGATAAATCATCGATTTCGTCTAATAAGTCCTCAGCTTCTTCTTTAGAGATTTTAACCATCTCATCTACGAAGTCTGTTTCATCATCTTGTTCTTCAATATATTTTCCATAAATATTTAGTTCAGTTATTTTGCTCATTACGTCCTCGATATTGACAGCATATTTTTTCATTAAGCTGCGAATGTTTTTATCTTTAGAGTAGCTATCATAGAATTCTTCATCATTTGGAATTAAAACATTGGCTCTAAAGATTTGTTTTTCTTCTCTACCCTGTTCTCCTTCACTAAATGCGATGGACATATTTTCAATCACAGTTTCTATGAATTTATCTTTTTCTTTTATCGCTACATCATTAGATTTTTTTTCTAGTTTTTTGAATAAATCTCTATTATCCTCTCTAATGTCTCTAGCCAATTTTTTGATTGCTAAAAATCTTTCTTTGTCTAGCATATTATTTCCTCCCTTATATCCTTTTATTAAGCTCTTGAATCATATTTTCCATCTTTAGTTGAAACGATAACTTTATCATTTTCATTTATAAATAATGGAACTTTGATAGTTAGACCATTTTCTAGTGTTGCTTCTTTAGTAGCATTAGTTGCAGTATTTCCTTTAACACCTGGTTCGGTATGAGAAATTTCATACTCAATTTTTTCTGGCAAAGTAATACCTAAAACTTCTCCTTTATAGAAGGTAACATCTAAATCTAGTCCTTCTTTTAAGAATTTTGCATCCTCACCAAGTTGATCTTTAGTTAAATCTATTTGTTCATAAGTTTCCATGTTCATAAAGTTATATGTGTCTGCATTACCATATAAATATTGCATTGGTTTCTTTTCAACAATAGCTTTTTCAAATTTTATATTCGTATTAAATGTTTGTTCAATAGTTGAACCTGTACGTAGGTTTTTCAATTTAATTCTAACGAAAGCAGGGCCTTTACCAGGCTTGACGTGCAAAAACTCTAAAATTAAATATATATTGCCATCAATGATGACAGTCATTCCATTTTTTATATCATTAATGTTTATCATACTTTACCTCCGTGAATTATTTTTTTTCATTGTGCTCTGTATGTTTTTGACATGTAGGGCAATATTTGTTTAATTTTAAACGTTCTGGTGTGTTTCTTTTGTTTTTTTCTACTCTATAATTTTCATTTTTACACACACTACAAACTAAAGTGATATTTTCTCTAGCTTCTCCTTTTTTTGCCATGATTATCCCTCCTTTTCACATTTCTAGATACATTATACCAAATTACTTGAAAATTTCAAAGTATTTTTTGGAAACTCTATCAGCTAATCGCTTATTTATCGCTGATTGGTGCTTTATTCGACCATTATTGTGTGATATATCTGGCGAAATTATGGTGAATGTCACTCTTGGGTCATCGTAAGGAGCGTACGCAGCGAAGGTTGTTGAAATCGTTTCGGTATCGACTACACCATCATTGTCAGTATCGACAAAGCTTTGGCTAGTTCCCGTTTTACCAGCAGCATTATACATAGGGTCGATATATCCTTTTCCGGTTCCATAGTCAATAACAGCTTTAAAACCTTCTCTAATGCGCTGCATATATTCAGGTTTAGTGTTTACAGTATTCAACTCTTTTTCATTAGTATCCTCTTGCTTACTGTATAAATTTTTAAATAGATGCAGTTTCATTCTCTTACCACTAGTTGCAATGGTACCAATGTATTGTGACAGCTCAAGTGGTGTATAGTTATCATACTGGCCAATTGAGAAATCAAGCAAGTGTCCTGGTGCAGTATCAGTTCCTTTATAACCAGTACTTTCTTTTGGCAGATCTATCTCTGTTTTTATGCCCAAGCCAAATTCTTTAAAAGTATCTCTATATATATTAAAGGCTTCTTTATCTATGACGAGAGGTTTATTATATTTGTAATTGCCTTTACCAACTTTTATGGCAGTGTAGTATTGATATGTATTTGAAGAATAGGCAATCGCTGTAATGTCATTTAGCTTTCCTAAACTTTTCCACGAACATTTCTCAGGCGTGGCAGCTATTTTGACACAGTTATCATATCTCACTTCTCCTATTTTTAAGGCACCAGTATTATATCCAACAGTTTGTGACGCTCCTTTCACAACTGAACCTGCAACTACTGGTGAAGTTAGTACTCCAGGGGTATAATCAACTACTTTTAACTCGCCATTTTCTTCTTTTACTTGCTTCCCTGCCATAGCCAATATTTCGCCGGTTTTAGGGTTTGTAATGATGACAAATGATCTATTATAGTATTCAGTATTAGCTTCTCCTTTGGCATTTAAGACTTCTTCTTTGAGGATTTGTTCAACTTCTTTTTGCAGTTCAATATCTATGGAAATGGTTATGTCATTTCCTCTTTTTCCTTCTTTAATTAGCTTATAAGAACCGTCGTTTTCAACTTCATATTTGTTTTTCTTACCCTTTAGAATATCTTCATATTGATACTCTAAATAGCTTATTCCTACTCTGTCATCTAAGCTATATCCTTTATCTAAATAATAGTCTTTTAATTCTAATGGTATACCACTTTTACTACTTGAAACAGTTCCAAGCAGGCTTTTGAAAACCTCGCCATAAGGATATGATCTTTCCCAATCTAGTTTAGTATTTATTCCTTTTAATGTGCTTAAATTTTCTGACACTAAAGCATATTCTTCATCACTTACATCTTTATTTTTTATTACTTTTTCAGCATATGAATAACCTGTATTCATGAGAGTATATATGTAAGCTGCTTTTTTGTCTTTTTCATCATATACTTTAAGATCTTCATCGGTAGTTCTTTCAATTTTAAGTTTATAAATATCGTCACTTGTAAGTTTTCTTTCGTCTAGTTTTTTCCATTCTTCTTTAGTAATTTTTTCGTTAGCTTTGTCTTTATTGTTTTCAATCCAAAAAGCTTTAAAATCATAGTCGTTTATCTTACTTTCTAAATCGATCATATCAGCTAGTTTATAAGCTACATCGATTTCTTCTTTAGTAGTTACTTTTGATGGCTTTTTATAATATATGACTTTTGATGGTGTGTTATCAACAATGAGTTTTCCATTTCTATCATATATTCTTCCTCTAGGTGCAGATTCGCCATACACTATTTTTTTTGTAAGTATCTTTAACTCCTTTTTATATTTTTCGTTTTGAATTACTTGAATGACGAACAAGGTAATTAAAAGTATTAGTAAGCATAATATAACGACGACGGTCAAAATATTGTAACGTTTTTCAATCTCAACTCTAATGTCTTTATTTTGTCTATATGTACTATAATTATAAGAGAGTCTTTTTTTATTCAGTTTTAGTGATGGCTTTTTCTTATATTTCTTTTTACGCTTTTTAGGTGTATATATGCTTTTTTTACGTTTGAAAATTTTTATCATACTTTTATCACCTCTATTTTCTTTTGTTCATATAATTTTATATAAGGAGGAATTATGAAATTTATCATTAAAGAATATATTGACAAAATTACTACTCAGGATATATTAAGGTTTGGCTTAGAAAATGGCGTTTCTTTGGAAAAGGAAGATGCAGATATTTTATATTTCTATTTAAAAAATAATTGGGAGGATCTTTTGTATGGAAGTCCTTTACCAATTATTAGTAAAATAGAAGATAAACTTGGTAAAACTAAATGCAAGATCATAAGTGATTTGTTCTATATGTATAAAGAAAAATATAAAGATTATCTGTAATAATTTCTTATCTTTTCTAAAAAGTCTTCATCATATTTTTTATTTCTAATCATTTCAATTTCAAATTTATATGGTGGATAAGTGCGATCTTTACCACCATCTATACTTATATATGGAGTTTCTAATATTTTAGGAACTTCTTTTAATCTTTCGTCATAAATTATATTTATCAGATTATCAAAACCGATAGTTCCTATTCCAATGTTTTCGTGGCGATCTTTATGTGCGCCTATTTCATTTTTACTGTCATTAATGTGGATACATCCAATCTTCTCTATGCCTATTACTTTATCAAATTCATCTAATAATTTGTCAAAGTTAGTTACATCATAGCCGGCATCATTAAGGTGACATGAATCTAAACATACCATTAGTCTTTGATTATTTTTAACCTTTTTGATTATAGTTTTTAACTCTTCAAATGTCTTTCCAAGCTCTGTTCCTTTTCCGGCCATAGTCTCTAAGCAAATTATAGGGCCTTTTTCTTCATCTAAAACTAAGTCTAGTCCTTTGGAAATATTATTTAGGCCTTTTTCTTCTCCTAAACCAACGTGACTTCCTGGATGGAGAACTATTTTATCTATTCCGAGCTCTTTAGCCCTTTGAATTTCTTGCTTTAAAAAGTTTATGGCAAAATTAAATTTATCTTCTTTGCCGTTTGCTAAATTGATTATATAAGGGGCATGAATAATAACATCTTTTATATCTATTTTCTCTTTTTCCATGAGTTCTTTAGCTTCTTTAGTTTTAACTTTATCTATTGGAGCTCTAAAGGTATTTTGAGGAGCTCCAGTATAAAACATAAATGTGTTTTCACCATAGCTTATTGCCTCTTTGACGCTGCCTAGCAATCCTTCATCTTTGGTATAAGAAACATGGCTTCCTATTATTAATTTCATAATATCACCTAAAAATATAATACCACATTTTATGTTATTCTCCCACTAATTTCGACAAAACTTTGAAACTTTTATCAATAATTTTTTGAATGCCTTTTTCTAGTATGTTGGAAAGGGACAACCCTGTTTTAGAAATATTATTTTGATAATTTTTATTGTTTATTTCAATATATTTTGTCAAATCAACATTTTTCCCACTATCTACGTCTTTTTCAAACTGTTTTATTTGTTCATTGGTAAGGGCTACTTTCTGGCTGTTTTTATATTCAAAATAACCTGTGCTTTGAGAGATATAGAGGGCAAAAAAGGTTATAAAACTTGTTAATATTATATATTTAAATATTTTATTTTGTCTTTCATGTTTCATTTACATACTCTCCTATTATTGGGGCAATTAAATCGATGGTGTTTAAAACTTCATCAATTGTATTTTGATCAGAACCAATTTCCATTAATGTTATTTTAGGGTTTAAATCCTGATTATAAACGCCATTATTTCCTTTGCCACCTTTAGTAATGATACCTCTAGTTAAATTTGGATATTTTTCTTTTATTTTGTCATTTATAGTGTTTGTCATTTTTAAGTTTTCTTCATAATTATCATATTCTTCGCCAATTACAAATAGTATTTTAGCGCATGATTTGCCGTTTATAATGGTTGTCGATTTATCTTTAGGTACTGAGTCCCTGTGGATATCAATAATTAGTTTTAAATTTTTATTAGCATTTAGGGCTTCTTTTAAAAATTTTCGGCTAACGTTATAACTTTTACTATATTTCATATTATTCAAATTTAAATAATCTGTTATGTTATCTTCCATTACTAGTGCTTTAACGTTATAATCAGCTAGTTTATTTTGAAATATATATGAAGCCATCATAACTCCTGGAATTATGTTATATCCTTCAAGGGCTTTTCCTTCATATGATTCACTTTGGTGAGTATTATATAAGTAGACTTCTGGTTCTTTATCTATTATCTTAGTTTCTAAATTAGGGTTACTAACATAGGCCATACTTGCTGACTTTTTGGTTTTATTTTCTTTTAAATGAAATATATTATCTAGTATGGTTACGGGCTCATTAACATTTAAAACTAGGGAAAATGCTTTTGTTAATAAGTTGCTGGCTTTTTTTTCATATAGCATATTGTAATTTGAATCAATGAGTAAGGCTTTAATAAATGATTCATTATTATTTACTAGTTTAAAGTTCATTATTATATTGAATGATAGTTCGTATCCTAAAAACGCTATGAAAGCATATCCTATTAACCTATATTTAAATCTTCTTTTTTTCTTGAATTTTGCTTTTTTCACTTTTATCACCTTTTTTTACATTATATATTTTTGTTTTTAAAGAAATTGTAGAAAAAGAAAAAGGAAAATTATATTTTCCTTTTTTGATTAGATTTTTTTATGTAAGGTTTCATTTAAACCTTCACTAATTATTTCTGAAAGCTTTTCTATAACGAAATCTTCCTCTTTCGGAGTTACCATTAGATTATAACCTATTGGATTTAAAATTTCATATATGAGTGTTTTTGTTTCTTCTTCATTTAAAGAACCAACTATACCTAAAAGTTTTTCTCTATCTTCTAGATTTATTTTAGTTTTTTTACTATATTTTAAATAATTTACATTAAATGTAAGTTTGTTTTTAGGATTATTGTAATTATCTTTTTGATATGCAAAATGGGAATACATGTAATTAATCGTATCATTTACAATTGAAGCGGCGTCAACTACAGTTGGAACTCCTATAGCAATAACGGGAATGCCTATTATATCTTTGCTGATTTCTTTTCGTTTGTTGCCGATTCCACTACCGGGGTTTATACCACTATCGGTTATTTGAATTGTTTTATTAACTCTTTCGACTGAAGAACTTGCTAGGGCGTCTATTATTATTATAAACTTTGGTTTTATGGTGTTTGTGATTTCTTTGATTAGGTTGCTTGTCTCTATTCCTGTTTCTCCTGTAACACCAGGCGCTATAGCGCACACTCTTCTAAAGCCGTTTTCTAGATTCCCATATAAATATAGATGATTAGTAACTAAAGTTTTTGAAATTACTTGCGGTCCAAGAGAATCTGGAGTTGATTTTTCGTTGCCTAGTCCGACAATTAAGCATAAGTCATCATCTGTTATATTTAAGTCTTTTAACATTTTTTTAAGTTCTTTGATAAAAATGGTTTTAACTTTGGTTTTATTTTCATAATCTGTAATATCTGTAAATTCAATAGTGATATATGTTCCTTTCTTTTTTCCTATTTTTTTAGCTTCGTATTCTTCTAGTTTAATATTGGTAATTTTGATGCCATCTTCTTCTTTTGTATTTGGGTTTGATGTCAGTTCAATGGTCAAATCTGTTCTTACTCCACTATTTTTCATGTCTATCTCGTGGCTCAATTTTATCACCTCTCTTTTATTTTTAACAAAAAATCAACTTTTTATTGCATTTTTATTGGAAATTTGCTAAAATGTATATACGAATGGGCTTTGGAGGTGAAATTATGGCCAACTTAAAAAATGCTAAAAAAAGAATTTTAGTTAATGAAAAAAAAGAAATACGTAACAATAACTATTTAGCTAGCACAAAAACAGCTGTTAAGAATACTTTAAGAGCTATTGCTAAAAAAGATAAAAAAGAAGCTGAAGCTAATTTAAAAATTGCCATTAAAAGAATTGATAAGGCTACAGGCGCTAATGTATTAAATAAAAATACATCTGCAAGGAAAAAGTCAAGATTAACTAAGAAAGTAAATGCGATGGAGTAATTTACTTTTTTTATTAGGGGTGATAAGATGAAGAAAAAAGATATTATTAGTACTATGGTTTTATGCTTTATCTTAATATTTGTGTATACTTATAGAGAAAATATAGTTAAATTAGTAGTTCAAAAGGTCATGCATTATGAAGAACTTAATCTACCTTCTCCGAACGATTATAATGATGAATTTAGCTTTGAATTTGTAAAAAGAACTGATGATTTTCATGTTAAAAGTTATCAGGGTATGCTAGATGCTATATACACAATTTTGGACAATGGAACTTCAGAATTTTCTTTTTACTGTGATGAGGTTTATAGTAAGTGTATGGATGATTTTGAAACTGTTTCACACAATCAAACATTACTTTCTACTATAAACAATATGATATCACCATATAATAGTTATGAAAAAATATATTTTAGATTTAATTCTTATGGAAAAATTACGGTAAGTGTCGATAAACTTTACTCTGATGAAGAAATAGAACTTATAGAAAACAAAATAAATGATTTTATAGTTTCCAATATCAAGGATGACATGGATGTAAAAGAAAAAATTAGAGTTTTTCATGATTATCTTATAAATAACAGCGTCTATGACAAAGCAAGGGCTAGTGCAATCGAAAGTGGTAATGATACTTCTAATTCTAATTCGCATAAGGCAAATGGTCCATTAATTGAAGGCATATCTTTATGCAGTGGATACAGTGATGCGATGAAGATATTCTTAGATAAACTAAATGTTTCAAATTATAAAGTATCTAATACCAATCATATTTGGAATTTAGTAAATATAAATGATTCTTGGTTACATTTAGATTTAACTTGGGATGATCCTGTTACTAATACTGGTGATAATATTTTGCTACATAAGTTTTTCTTAATAGATACTGATACTTTGCTGAAACTTGACCCTAATGGGCATAATTTTAACAAGAATTATTATCCAGAAATAAGCCATTAAATGGCTTTTTTTTATAATTAAAAACCACTAGATTGTTTGTTCTAGTGGTAGCGTGACTGTTACTATAGTGTATTTTCCTTCTTCGGATTCATAATTTAGCTTTCCGTTATGTGCGTTAATTATTTCATTAGAAAGGGATACTCCTAATCCTGTGCCTTTTAATTTGGTCGTATAAAATGGTTCTTTTATTTTATTTAAATCTTTTTTTGATATTCCTTCCCCATTATCTTTAATATATATATTGATTTTTTCTTTATCTATTTTTGTCCAGGCTTTTATTTTTCCATTACTTTTTTTATCTAAAGCCTCCACACTATTTTTAAAAATATTGATGAAAACCTGGGTTAATCTATTATAATCGCCGTTAATGTAAATTTCATCTTCTGGAATTTCGCATTCTAAATCAACATTATTTTTTACAAAAAGCATATCCATATTGTTTGTCACTTCTTCTAGTAATAGACATATATCTAATATTTCTTTATTTATTTTTAATTTATTCATAGATAAAAAGTCTTCTAATAATATTAAAGTTCTATCAATTTCTTCTTTTAAAATCGGCACATGTTTTTTAAAGTCATCTATTTTATTTTCATCATACATATCTAAATAACCTTTACAAACAGCAATTGGGTTTTTTATCTCATGAGTTATTCTAAATAGTGATGTTTTAATTTGCTTATCATTTTCAATCTCTTTGATGCTTTTATGGAGTTTAAGCATATCTTTTGTTTTTCCCAATAAATATATAACAAAAATAGATAATGTGTAAAGTAAGATAGTACTACTTATAATTTCATAACTTATTTTTTGATTTATTATTGTCATAAATACTGTTTTTATGGTGCAAAAAACGGCAATATAACTACTAGGTTTAGCAATTTTTAATGAAATCAGATAGTATATTATATATTCAATTATTATAATAAGAATTAAATAACTATTATAAATCTGATAGTAGTATAAAATAATAACTAATGTTGATAGTATTATTAATATTTTTGATCTTTTATTATATGAAATTAAAAGTGGTATATCTATGATGAATATAGGCATTTGCTTATACAAAGGATAACCGTATTTTATAGTAA
Source organism: uncultured Bacillota bacterium (assembly GCA_900318075.1). GTDB lineage: Bacteria > Bacillota_I > Bacilli_A > RF39 > UBA660 > Coprosoma. The sequence goes on from ONJI01000020.1 coordinate 41,699, forward strand.
AGTAAATTTGTGAAAAAACAGTAAGTATAAAAATCAAATCGTTTTCTTTTTTGTTTAGGGTTGAATTATAAGCTACATAGAGTAAATATATTAATAATGGCATCACTATTATAGTCGTGTCTAATAAAACTAAATCGCATATTTTCATTTTTATCACCATTTTTATTGTAAATTATGGTGTATGTCGAATTTTGTCGAAAAAAATAAGAAAATGCCAAATTTACGCATTTTCTGTGAAAATTAATTACATGGATCTGGCTTTAATGTATATTCATATTGATTATTTGACTCATCATAAATCATTTCTATAGTTATATCATCCATTGTTTGTCCAGTTTTAGGATTTTTTATTTCTTTACTATTTAAATATCCTTCTTCTTTAAGGCTTGTTAGAGATATATTTTGATTACTTTTACCTATAATAACTCCGTTATCGGCATTCCATCTTCTGGCAGCATCTAATATCATATCTTTTTGACGTTCGCAAGCTTTTTGTCTAGATGTGTTTATAACGCTAATAACAATAGGTGTCGTTATAGTTGCAACTAGGCCTAAAATTAATATTACTGCGAGTAGTTCTATAAGTGTAAATCCCTTATTTTTCATTATATCACCTATTTTAAATTATACTTTAGGCATCATTTACTGTCAATAATCAAAAGTACTTTTCTCCAAAGACTTACATTTTTTTTATAAATGTAAATAAACATATTTGTGTTATTTTTTTTTGCATGTTAAAATATATACGAATTAGAGGTGAATTTATGAAGAGTGTTGGAATTATTTGTGAATATAATCCTTTTCATAATGGACATTTATATCATATTAATAAAGTTAGAGAACTTTATCCTGATCATTTAATTATTTTGGTTTTAAGTGGCAATTTTACTCAAAGGGGTGAAGTTAGTTTAATAGATAAATGGAAAAAGACGGAAATTGCTTTAAATTATGTCGATTTAGTAATTGAACTTCCATTTGTCTTTGCCAGTCAATCGGCTGATTTATTTGCGAAAGGTGCCATAGATATTTTGAAAGCTTTAAAAGTAGAAGCTATCATATTTGGTAGTGAAGATAATGATGTTAAAAATTTAAAGCGTTTAAAAGAGATAGCTAAAACTACTCAATATAACGATTTAGTAAAAAAATATTTAGATGATGGTCTTAACTACCCTACTAGTTTATCTAAAGCTTTAAATGATATTTGCGGCAAGGTTATCAATACTCCTAATGATTTACTGGCTTTTAGTTATATTAAAGAACTTGATGGAAGTGATATTAAACCTGTATCAATCAAAAGAACTAATGATTATTTAAGTAAGGATTTGACTAGTGAAATTGCTAGTGCGACTAGTATAAGAGAGGCTTTAAAAAATGGCACTGATATCAGTAAGTATGTACCTAGCATAAGTTATAAATATTTAAGTAATGTTAAATTTATTGATGATTATTTTGATTTTATAAAATATAAAATAATAACTGATGATTTATCAAAGTATCAAACAGTAGATGAAGGGATTGAAAACAGGCTTAAAAAGGTTATTAATGATATTAGTAATGTAGAAGATCTTATTACTAAAGTTAAATCTAAAAGATACACTTATAATAGGATTAAAAGGATGCTTATACATATATTAACAGGCTTTACGAAAGAAGAAGCTAAAACTATTAAAACAAAGTATATAAGGGTATTAGGTTTTAATAAAAATGGGCAAAAATATTTAAATAGTATTAAGAAAGATTGTGAATTACCAATTATTACTAACTTTGAAAAAAATAATGATTTACTTAATATTGAAGCTAGAGTAAGTAATATATATAATTTAATAAAAAAAGAAGATGTTTTAAATGAACATGAGCATAAGCCTATTCATTAACATCTTTTTATTTTTGGCAATTTTCACAGTAGTAAGTTCCCCTACCCCCTACGGTTATTTTTGTTATTTTGTTTTTACATATAGGGCACTGTTTTTTTGTGTGGACTAAGAGCTCACTTTGAAATCTTCCGTGAACTCCTTCGCTAGAAGTATAACTTTTTATAGTAGTCCCACCATTTTCAATGGCTTTAGATAATATATTTCTTGTATTATCTATTATGTTTTGATAGTCTTTTTTAGTTAAAGTGTCTGCTAATTTTAAGGGATTTAGTTTTCCCATAAATAGTATTTCGTCAGCATAAATGTTGCCTATTCCAACAATTATGCTTTGATCTAGGAGTTCTGTTTTTATTGGTTTATGATGAAATTTATCTTTTAAGTAATCTACTGTTAAGTTTTTATCCCAAGGTTCTAATCCCAAATCCTTTAGTGGTTTTACGTTATATACTTCTTCTTTTTTTATTAAATACATCTTCCCAAATTTTCTAGTGTCATTATATCTTAAGTCGGTATTATCAGAAAAATGAAATATAACGTGTTCATGTTTTTCTCTTTTATCTTTAACATTTCTAATAAAGTACTTGCCTTCCATTCTTAAATGACTTAATAAATAGTAATCATTAAGCTCGAACATAAGCCATTTACCATATCTATTAATATCTAGTATAGATTGGTTTTTTATTTTCTTTTCAAATTCTTTTACTTCTGGATAGGCAATTATATTGGACCAGTAAACACTGGCTGATAGTATTTTTTTATTTAACACTTCTTTTTTTAAAACTTTTCTAACTGTTTCTACTTCTGGAAGTTCTGGCATGATATCACCTTCTTTGTTATTATAATATCATATTTATTCAATTTTTCATATGATATATTGGTGATTATATGTATAGTTTAAATGATGTTTATTTAGCCTCAAAACTATTAGGCTTTAATTTTGATAAGTTTACTCCTTTAGAATTTCTAGAAGGAATAAATATTGAAGCTGAGCATGGATCTATTAACTCCCTTACTAATGTAACTAATGATGATTTAATTTTAACTTCTAAAATAGCTCTCGCACATTTAAATGAATTTCCAAATTACTATAATAAAGAGTATGGTCTAAAAGTATTTGAGGAATTTTTAAAAACTAAATTGTAAAAAAAAAAGGAATGTGTTAAAATATGTTTATGGGAAATCCATATAATATTTAATACGTTGATAAAGACTAGTAGTATAATTTTTTATTAATAGAGAGTTAGTGTTTGGTGGAAACTAATAATATGATTATGCGAATCTACTTTGGAGTGAGGTTAATAACCTCCGGCAAGGCCGTTATGAAAATTAAGACTATGTTAGGATGGTACCGCATTTTATATGCTCCTTACGCATAGTCTTTTTATTTAGGAGGATCTTATGAAAGAGGTTTATGATAAAATAGCTATTCTTTTAGAAGAGCGTGAAGAATTACTTAAAGACAAAGAAAGTAATAGAAAGCAAATATGGATGTGTGAACAAGAAATATATATGTATACGCATCTTTATGATACACTGTCGCAACTAATGCTTATTAAAAGAAAAAATATTGAAAGTTATTTAGACTTAATTGATTATAGAAAAAATAATTTATCTTTAACTTGGCCTGGGTTAATTCCTGGATATAGTCATATACTACCGATGATAGATCATATGCAGGAAGAATATGATAATATGCACTCGGAATGTATAAAGTCTAAAAAAATAATAGAATTATATGCTGGTAAAAAGGAAGCTTTAGAAATTAGAAATAAAGAAATAGATGAACGGTTAGAAGTTATTGATAATGAGCTTGGTATAAAACAAGCTTTTGTGAAAAAATTAGAAATAGATAAAGGAGAATGATTATGGATAATGATATGAATGAAGATTTGGAGAAATATGAAGAAGAATATGCAGAACTTCGAAAAGAAGCAACTAAAGCAATGATAGAAAAAGCTTCGAAGGAAGAAATTGATATAATTAGAAAAAAAATGTTTAATGTGTTATTTAAAATTGAAGTATTAAAAAGTGAAATTGAAAATATTAATGAAGAAAAGGATGGAAAAAGATTATGATAGATATTAAGTTAATTAGAGAAAATAAAGAATTAGTTAAAGAAAATATTAAGAAAAAGTTTCAAGATAAGAAACTTCCTTTAGTTGATGAAGTTTTTGAACTTGACAAAAAATGTAGAGAGGCTCAACTTAACGGTGATAAATTACGTGCGTTAAAAAATGAAAAAAGTGCATTAATTGGTTCTCTTATGCGTAATGGTAAAAAAGAAGAGGCAGATAAGGTTAAAGAAGAAGTAAGCAAATATGGTAATGAAATTTTAGAATGTGAAAAAACTTATGAAGAGTTAAGTCAAAAGATTAAAGAAAATATGATGCTTATTCCAAATATTATTGATGATTCTGTTCCTATTGGTGAGGATGATACTAAGAATGTTGAAATAGAAAAATTTGGTGAGCCTATAGTTCCTTCTTTTGAAATTCCGCATCATGCAGATATATGTGCAAAATTAAGTGGTTTGGATAAAGAAAGTGCTGGAAGAACAAGTGGTAATGGTTTTTATTATTTAATGGGAGATGTTGCAAGACTACACTCTGCTATGCTAAGTTATGCTAGAGATTTTATGATAGATAAAGGTTTTACTTATGCTATTCCTCCATTTATGATTAGAAGTGATGTTGTAAATGGGGTTATGAGTTTTGAAGAAATGGATGCAATGATGTATAAAATTGAAGGAGAAGATTTATATTTAATTGGTACTTCTGAGCATTCAATGATTGGTAAATTTAAAGATCAAATTATTAAAGAAAATGAGCTACCTATTACTTTAACTTCTTATTCTCCTTGTTTTAGAAAAGAAGTTGGATCTCATGGTATTGAAGAGCGCGGTTTATATAGAGTTCATCAATTTGAAAAACAGGAAATGGTTGTTTTATGTAAACCTGAAGAAGGTATGGACTGGTATAATAAGATGTGGTCTTATACTGTGGAATTCTTTAGAAGTTTAGATATTCCTGTTAGAACTTTAGAATGTTGTAGTGGAGATTTAGCTGATTTAAAAGTTAAGTCTTGTGATGTTGAGGCTTGGTCTCCTCGTCAGCAAAAATATTTTGAAGTTGGTTCTTGCTCAATATTAGGTGATGCGCAAGCTAGAAGACTTGGAATAAGAATGAAGACTGATAACGGAAATAAATTTGTCACTACTTTAAACAATACTGTTTTGGCTACGCCTAGAGGTTTAATTGCTTTCTTAGAAAACAATGTAAATGAAGATGGTAGTGTAAATATACCTGAAGTATTAAGATCTTATATGGGTGGCAAAGAAAAACTCGAGATTAAATAATCTCGGGTTTATTTTGTTTTTTGACTAATTATAATTGTTTTTTAAGAACTCTATCTAATTCATTTTTTAAATCTGATTTTAGTATTATGTCTATAAATCCATCTTCTAGGTAATGTTTTTTAATAAATTTTTTTTCATCATTTATCATGATAACTACTTTAGCTTTAAACTCTTTATCTTTTTTTAATTCTTTTAGTACTTCATAGGCACTATCTGTATTTGTTTCATCATCAAGTAAAATTAAATCGAATTTATAGTTATTTTTTATTTTTTCTATTACATCTTTTCCATATAATGATGATGATACATCAATATTATTATTTTCTAAACGTTCTTTAATTAGTTTTAATTCTTTTGAATCATCATCTACTATCATTATCTTTTTACTTTTTATAATTTTCTGCTGGTAAAGATTAAGTTCTTTATCCTTTTTATTTTCATTTGTTTCTACAATTTTTTGATTAACTATTATGCTTACATTTGTTTTATTATCATCACTTTTTATCATGAAGGCTCCGCCTATTTTATTTAATAAGATTTTTGCCTCTCTTAGATTTAATATTTCTTTGTTTAGATCTATTTCATAATCTAATTCTTTTAGACTTAAAATTTCATTAACTTTATCTATAGATATACCCTCTCCATTATCAGTTATGTTAATTATAAATCTACATATTCCATATTTTATAATAGTGTCAATTTCAAATGTTATTACGCCTACAGCAGTATGATCTATACTATTTTGAAGAATAGATCCTATTATTTGTTTTAATTTTATTGAATCCCCATAAACGTAATTTGGAATTGTTTCACTAATGGTGAAATCTAGTTTTACATTTTCAGTTAATTTGTTTTCGTATTTTTCTTTTAACGATTTAAATAAATTAGTTGGATTATATTTTGTATTATATGTTTTTAAATTATCATTTGTCATAGTTGATATATCTAAGGCATCATCTATTAAATAGTTTAAGTTTTTACTTATATTATTTATTTCTTTTAATTTTTCATCATTACTATTACTGCTGATTCTTATAATGTCATCTACTGGTTTTTTTATATCCTGAGTAATTTTAAATATAAAGTTAGATGTATCTTCATTATTACTTTCAATTAGTTTTTTGTTTTTATATAGTTCTTCTAACATTTTCACATCAGGGTTTTCAATAGTAAAATACATTATTAGTATTGTTATACTATATATGAAATTAATTATTAATATTTCTGGATTAGTTCTTTGAATCATAGCTGTAATGACAAGTAGCATCACTAGTGAAATTACTGAAATATATTTTTTAGACATAATATGTTTAAAATCTGCAACCATTGTCAAGGAAATGGCAATTACATATATACTTGTAATTAATACTAAAAAGTCAACACTTGCTCCATATGAATAAGCAATATTTCCATTTTTATAAAAATGTACTGGGAGCACTAATATCATAATTGAAATTATTATGTTTATAAATGTATAAATTGGAAATATAATTTTCTTTTCTTTTATCAGTAATTCTTTATGTGAAATAGAAAACACATATAAAAAGAAAACTGCTGTCCAAGACAATATACAAATTAAATAAAATTTTAAAGAAAAATCTTTGATTGCTAAATTAAAGTAATTAGCTACTGGAATAAATAATTCGGCAAGTAATGATACTATCGTCATAGTTATTAATAATTTATATATTTTAATCTCATCACTTGCAATATTATCTTTTTTAAAAAATACTATTGCTATTATAAGTGTATATATTAGTCCTGCTACAGACAATAATATAGTCATTTTGCCAGCCTCCTTACTATATATAGTATATCATAACGTTAATATGAAAAAAAATTATTTTTTCATTTTTTTGACAATTGCTTTTCCTTGCTTTTCTAGTTCAATAAAATTGTGTTTGTTATTTTTATAAGGAATAACGTCTACTGGTATTATATATTTTGGGATTTCATAATCTGGAAGTTCCTTTTTACAAATTTGTTTTACCAATTCAATTATTTCGCTATTACCTATAGAAGATTTGACAAATGCAAGAGGAACAAATAATTCTTCATCATCTGGAACTCCTACAACTACACAATCTTGAACTTCTGGAATTAGCATGATAATATTTTCAATGGTGTCTGGGCAAATTTTAAATGCTGCTCTTTTAATCAATCTTTTTATTCTTCCTGTTATATATACAAAACCATCTTCATCTACATAGCCTAAATCTCCGGTGTGAATCCATTCTTTTCCATCATCGTGCATCTGCTTTATTCTTGCTGTTTCTTTCTCATTATTAAGATATCCAATAAAAGCGTTATCAGTATTAACACATATTTCACCTTCTACTCCTTGCGGTAACATTTCGTTAGTTTCTGTAAAAGATCTTACAACTATATTTTTCATTGGTATTCCAACTGATTTTGGCTTACAGGCATATACTGGTGAAATAATTGCTGCCCCTGCAAGTTCATTATTCCCATAGCCGTTAATAATCGGTTTTCCAAATGTTTGCTCCATGTCGAGCAGTTCTTGAACTGATATGTTGTCACCACCAGATACGAAGACTTGGACTTTGGATAGTCTTTTCATTATGCTTGATAATTCTTTTAGACATTTTTTTAATTCTTTTTTCGCACTTTCTGTTTGTATTTTTTCAAGTTCAGATATAGCATTATTTAACTCAATTATTTTATTATACATATACCTGTAATGAAGTGGGGCTGCGCAGGCAAATTCATACTTTCCTAAATCATCAAATACAGTATTTTCAGAAATATATGGTGACATTTCTGCTTTCATTCCAAATATCATCGAAGCATAAATGGAATTATTTAACCCGTAAATTATAAATGGCGGAATTGAAATATGCATTGTTTTTCCTTTAGCGAATGGTAAATCGGTATAAGCTTCTTTTTGCATCGCTAAATTAAAATTATATTCTGTATGAATAATTGATTTAGATTTTCCAGTACTTCCGCTTGATTTCAAAATTATTGATGGTCTTTCTTTTTCGAACGTTGCAGGAATTACTAAACTATTATTGCCTGTTTTAATAAAGTTATAGTATTTAACAAATCTAGCATCATCTGGAATAGCCATATTTTTTCCTTCTTTTTTTTCTTTTAAATTAGCGAAAATTCTAATAAATGGATTTAAATAGTCTTTTGGGGAAGCAACTAAAACCTGTTTTAAGTCTGTTTCACTAATTATTTTTGTGACTAATCCTAACATTCCATCAAATATAACCAAAATTTTACAATTGCTTTCATTTATGTCATTTATTAGATCATTTTCTTTACATCTTAAATCAATCCATTTCGATGTCGCGCCAAGTTTACTAAGAGCTAGCAAGTTTTCTTGTACTATAGGCATGTTAATTGTTGCAATTCCTACAACGTCCCCCTCTTTAACTCCAGCTTTTTGATATGCTGCCGCTAGCATATCAACATTCTTCTTTAAATCATAATATGATACATTTTTTCCTAAAAATCCTATTGCATCTTGCTCTAAATTATCATTATTTAACAAAAAAACCGAATTATACATTGTTTGATTAATATCTAAGTCTACAACCGGATTTTTTCTATGGTATATACTTCCATTATTATTTTTTTCAGTTGTCATTTTTAATCCTCCTTGATTTTAAAACTTACTGCACGGTTACTATAACATTTTTAATTGATTTTTTCAAGAAAAAAAAAGACACTTTTGTGTCTTAATTTGGATTAACGTGAATAATTATATTTGCCACTGTTTTATCTTTTTCTTTTATTTCTTTTTCGATATGGTCTATTCTTTTATGGACTTTTTCTAGTATCATATTTTTATCCATAACTACTTCACAGTCTATTTTTTTAAATGAGCCATATTTTATAATTATAAGTTCATCAATATCAATTATATCTTTATGGCTTTTTATAATTTGTTTTATATTATCTATATAGTCTTTATCTAAAACTTGTTTTCCTAATAAGTTACTTATATTTTCTTTTAGTATTTCAAAGGCTATTTTTAATATTAATAACCCTACTATAATCATAGCTATTTTATCTGAATAATTAAATATTTTAGATAATAAAACTGAAATTAAAACTATGAATGAACTTATGACATCGGAAAAGCTTTCTTTACCGGATGATACTAGTATATCATTTTCATATTCTTTTCCTTTTTTTAGTAAATAACTAGATAATATTATTTTAACAATAATGGTTATTAAAACTATTATAGAAGTTAGCATATTAGGAATTGTTGATGTTTTTAAAATGCCTTCTTTAATAACATTTATGCCCATAAAGGCTACTATAAGGCCTATTACTAAACAGGTTAGATATTCAGCGTTACCGTGACCGAAGGGGTGCTCGTAGTCGGCAGGTTTTTTAGAAATAGTGTTTCCGATTACGGCAAATACATCTGTTATCATGTCACTTAATGAATGAATTCCATCGGCAATTAAGGCGCCTGAAGCGCCTATTATACCTGATATTATTTTAAATATAGCAAGTAATATATTCGTTATAAAACTTGTAAGCATTACTTTACTTATTTTATCCATACTTCACCTACTTTGCTTCATACCAGTTTTTACCATAATTTACTGAAACGGTTAAAGGTACCTTTAATTTATAAACGTTATCCATTATATCTGTAACTATTTTGTTAATTGTTTCAAGTTCATCTTTATAGATATCAAATACGAGTTCATCGTGTACTTGAATTATCATTTTACTTTTTAAGTTATTTTCTTTTAAAGCTTTATATACTTTTACCATAGCTAGTTTAATTATATCAGCAGCGGTTCCTTGTATAGGAGTATTTAAAGCGATTCTTTCGCCAGACTGTCTTATGGTATATACAGTATTTTTAAGCTCTGGAATATTTCTTTTTCTTCCAAACATTGTTTTTACATATCCTTTTTCTTTAGCTTCTTTAATGGTACTATCCATATAATCTTTGATGCCAGGATATGTTTCTAGGTAAGTATCTATAAATTCTTTAGCTTCTTTAGCGCTTACTCCGATATTTTCACCTAATCCAAATCCACTTATACCATATATAATTCCGAAGTTAACCGCTTTGGCTACTCTTCGCATGTTACTGGTAACTAATTTTTCATCTACTTTAAAGATATCACTAGCGGTTTTTGCGTGTATATCTTTACCTTCTCTAAAAGAATCTTGTAAAGCTTTTACGTCTGCCATATGGGCTAAAATTCTAAGTTCTATTTGTGAATAATCAGCCCCATATATGTAGTCGTGTTCTGGGATAAAAGCTTTTCTTATATTTCTTCCCATTTCATCTCTGATTGGAATATTTTGAAGATTTGGTTCAATTGATGAAAGTCTACCGGTTCTAGTTAAATTTTGAGTATATATTGTATGAATTTTACCATTATCTATAGTATTGATTAAGCCTTCAATATATGTACTATATAATTTAGAGAGTTTTCGATATTCAATAATCTGACTTATAATTGGATGTTTTCCTTCTAGTTTTTTAAGAACGTCTATTGCAGTTGAGTTATTATTTTTTTTATGTGGAAGATTTAATCTTTCAAATAGAACTTCAGCAAGTTGTTTTGGGGATGATATATTAAATTCTATTCCAGCATTGTTGTAAATATCTTTTGTGAGTAATTCTAGTTTTATTTTAATATCTTCTCCTTGATCTTTTAAAACATTACTATCTACTTTAACACCAGTATATTCCATATCGGCTAATACTATGGCTAAGGGCATTTCGATATCATTGAATAAATATTCTAAATTTTCTTCTTTTATTTTTCCTTGGAAAAAGTCTTTAGTTTCCCAAATAAATTTGGCTCTTGAAACTGTTTCTTTGGCTACCACGTTTATATCTGGAAGTATTAAGTGGATAAATTTTCCATATATGTTTTCATAAAATTTTAGTTCATAGTCTAGCTGGTTAGACAAATATGCGATATCATCTTTCATATTATAATCTAGTAAAGATCCAGCTATCATAGTATCAAATATGGTATTATCAACTTCAATATTTTGATATTTTAAAGATACTATCATTTTCTTTAAATCATATGTGTATTTTTTATTTTTTATTAAAAAGCTCGGGTTTTGTTTTAATATTTCAAATGGTACGTAATATGAGATATTTTCATTATAGATACCCATTCCAATTATAGGGGCATTATGGTAATTTGATCCAAAGACTTCTAAATATACAGCAATATCCCCATCAATATTTAAATCATTTATGTCATCTATAATTTTTACTTTAGTTTCTTCTTTTTTAAAGGTATTTTGCTTTTTTAAAAATGAATAGAATTCTAAGTCTTCATATATTTTATTAAGTTCGTTTGTATTTTCACCTAAGTATTTTGTATCATCAATATTTATATCCATTTTAACATCTCTAATTATAGTAGCTAGGTGATAACTTTTATAAGCGTTTTCTTTATCAGTTTCTAATTTTTCTTTTAGTTTTCCTTTAATATTATCTATATTTTCATATATTCCGTCTAATGTTTTATATTCTTGAAGTAATTTTAAAGCTGTTTTTTCACCTACTCCTTTTACTCCTGGAATGTTGTCAGAAGCATCACCCATTAAAGCTTTTAGGTCAATTATATTTATTGGGTCTATACCCCACTCTTCTTTAAATGTTTTTTCATTATATCTGATATAGTCTTTTTGTTTTAATAATTTTATATCAACATCTTTACTTATTAGCTGTAATAGGTCTTTATCACTACTAATTATTGTTCCGATAAAGTCTTCTTCTAAATCGCAGTATCTAGCAAATGTGCCTATAATATCATCAGCTTCGTAGTTATCTATTTCATAGTATTTAATTCCCATAGCTTCTAATATTTGTTTAGCTACTGGAAACTGTATTTTAAGCTCATTAGGTGTTTCTACTCTACCATCTTTGTATCCTTCATATTCTTCATGTCTAAAGGTTTTTCCTTTATCAAATGCTACAATGATATACTGTGGATTTTCTTCTTTTATTATTTTATTCATCATATTTACAAACCCAAATATTGCATTAGTTGGAAAGCCTTTACTATTATTCATGAAATTGCCATTATAAGCTGTTGCGTAGTAGCTTCTAAATAAAAGATTATTACCATCTACTAGGATTATTTTTTTCATTTTTATCACCTAATTTAATTATAAATAATTTTACACGTAAAAACAACTCTTTCGAGCTGTTTATATATTAAAATAAGCTAAGTTGACTAGATTCTTCCATACCGTCTAGTATTCCCATAGAACGCATTTTTTCAATTAAAGTGGAAGAAATTTTTGCTCTTTTTTGAAGATCTTCAATGCTTATATATTCGCCTTTTTCTCTTTCGTCGACAATGTTTTTGGCAACAACTGTTCCAAGACCATCAATAGCTCTAAATGGTGGGATTAAAGATTTTCCATCTTCATCAATTACAAAGTTACTGTAATGGCTCTTATATAAATCTATAGGTTTAAAGGTGTAACCTCTAGCTAGAGCTTCTAAGGCTACTTTTAGGCATTCTAAAATAGAGCTTTCTTTGTTAGTTGCATCATAACCTTTTTCGTTTATCTCGATGATTCTTGCTTTAACGGCTTCATAGCCTCTTATCATACATTCAATATCGAAGTCATCATATTCAACAGAAAACTGGGCTGCGTAATATACTTCTGGCTTATGAACTTTATAGTATGCGAGTCTAAAAGCGTTAATTACATAAGCAACGGCATGAGCTTTTGGGAACATGTATTTTATTTTAGCGCATGAATTTATAAACCAATCTTCAATTTCCGCTTCACGCATAATACTTACATATTTACTCCATGTATCTGGATCTTTACTGGCCTTTCCTTTACGGACAAACTCCATTATTTTAAAGGCGTCAATCGGTTTTAAGCCATGATACATTAAGTAAACCATTATGTCGTCACGGCAGCCAATAACTTCAGAAAATGGTACGATACCGTTATCTATTAAATCTTTAGCGTTACCATTCCAGACATCAGTTCCGTGTGATAAGCCTGATATTTTAACTAATTCGGCAAATGTTTTTGGCTTAGTTTCTTTTACTAATTGTAAGGTAAACGGAGTTCCAAACTCTGGTATTCCGAGACTTCCAGTATCATTCATAATTTGATCCTTAGTAACACCTAATGGTTTTGGAGATAGGAATATTCCCATAGTCTCTTTATCATCTAATGGAACTTTAGTGATATCATCACCTGTTATATCTTGAACTAGTCTTAATTTTGTTGGTCCTGAATGACCTAATATGTCTAGCTTTAAAACGTCTTGATCGATGGCGTGATAATCAAAGTGAGTTGTTCGCCAAGCGGAGTTTACGTCATCAGCTGGATACTGGAATGGTGTAAAGTCAAAAACATCCATATATCCTGGAATAACAACAATTCCTCCTGGGTGTTGGCCCGTTGTTCTTTTTATTCCTGTACAACCTGCAGCTAGTCTTTCAACTTCAGCGGAACGCATAAATATTCCTTTATCTTCACAGTATCCTTTAACATATCCATAAGCAGTTTTTTCGGCAACGGTTCCGATTGTTCCAGCTCTATAGACATTATCTTCACCAAATAGTACTTTGGTATATTCATGAGCAGCTGCTTGGTTTAAATCTGAAAAATTTAAGTCGATATCTGGTACTTTATCAGCATGGAATCCTAGGAAAGTGGCAAATGGCATATCTTGACCTTCTTTATTCATTTTTGTATTGCACTTAGGACAGTTCATGTCTGGAAGATCGTAGCCACTGCCGTAATCGCTTCCTAAGCTTTTACCATCTATTTCAAAGATTGAGTGTTTACAATTTGGACAAATATAGTGTGGAGGAAGGGCGTTTACTTCGGTTATTCCCATCATAGTAGCAACGAGTGATGATCCTACTGATCCTCTACTTCCGACTAAGTAACCATCATCATTTGATTTTTTTACGAGTTTTTGTGATATCAAATATATTACATCAAAGTGGGCACCTATAATACCAGTTAGTTTATCTTCTACTACTTTATCGATGTTTTGAACTTCTGGCGTTTGTTTTAAAATGTCATTTTTAATAGTTTCTTTTACTTTGTCTAAACCACCTATCATAACTTCGTGAAGGCGTGAATATATTTTTTGATTATATTCATCTTCAGAAAGATTATCTTTAGAAATTTCATTTTTAATCGCATTGAATGGTTCATCACCATATAGTTCTGAGGCTAGTCTTTCTTCGATGTTATATGGAAGAGGACTACCGTAAATAGATTCAGCTTTAGTATAGACTAAGTCTAGGGTTGTTTCTGTACAGTTTTCTATTTTAGGCGCAAATGGGATGCCTCCAGTATCGATAATTACTTCAATAATATCGACCATATCAGCTATTTTATTAGTGTTTTTTATAACTATTTCTATAGCTTCTTCTTCATTTAAGAAAGAAAAATCTTCAAGCATTTCATCAGTAGTACGAAGATATTGTGATGGAATATCTGTGATGTCTTTTTTTGCAAGTGGGTGTCTTCCACCACCTGGGACTTTTTGATTGGCAATAATTTGCCTATATATTTTATCTTCTGGGTTTATTTGGTGGACATCCCCTGTTGCGACAATTATTTTTCCAGATTCTTTAGTAACTCTGATTATTTTTTTTATGTGCTCTATAAGTTCTACTTTGCTGTCAAAATCGTGCATTTGAATTAAATGGTCATAAACGGCTGGAGGCTGAACTTCGACGTAATCATAAAAGTTGATAAGGTTAGCCAGTTCTTCATCAGATTTGCTTCTGCCTTCTATAAATATTTCGCTTTCATAACAGCCACTACCTAATAGTAAACCTTCTCTATGTTTTTCTATTTCACTTCTTAGAATTCTCGGAGTTTTATATAAATATTTGGTGTTGGCAAGAGAAATAAGTTTAAACATATTTTTTAAACCGGCTTTGTTTTTGGCGATTATGTTAATATGATAAGCTCTACCATATTTATGAATTTCATCTTTAGAGATTAGTTTGTCAAGATCTTTGATTGTTTTAAAGTTTCTAGACACTAATTTTTTTAGCATTTTATGGAATACTAAAGCAGTGCCTTCAGCATCATAGTCACCTCTATGATGAGCGCTTTCATCCCAAGGTACATCATATCTTTTTACAAGAGCTGATAGGCTATGTCTAGCATATCCCGTGTCTAAAGCTCTTGATAGTTCTAAAGTATCTATTACGGTATTATTAAAATTCCCTAAATTATATTTTTGATGAGCCATCACAATAAATGATACGTCAAATTTGGCATTGTGAGCGACCATCGGAAGATCGCCTGTCCATTTTTTAAATTTTTTAACAGTACTTTCTTCATCTGGTTTACCTTTTAACATATCATCTGTTATATTTGTAAGTTCTGTTATTTTTTGAGGAAGCGGTCTTTTAGGATCAATTAACTCATCAAATCTATCAATAATTTCTCCATTACATATTTTGACAGCGCCTATTTCAATTATAGAATCAGAACCACCAGCATTAAAACCAGTCGTTTCTAAGTCAAAAACGACGTATGTTGTTTGTAGAAGTTCTTCGTTGCTAGGTCTTAGAGAAATGTTAATGGAATCATCAATTAAGGTTAGCTCTGTACCATATAGGATTTTAAATTTGTCTTTTTCTTCTTTTCCTTTGTTATAACTTGTGACTAAATTAAAAACGTGTGGAAATGCCTGACAACCGTTATGGTCTGTTATAGCTATAGCTTTATGGCCAAAATTCATAGCTGTTTTTACAAGTTCTTCTTCTCCGGCCACGCCATCCATTTGACTCATTTTAGTGTGGGCATGAAGTTCTACTCTTTTTTCTTCGGCTTTATCTTCTCTTTGACTTTCTTCGACGTCAGTCGCGTTTATATCTCTAGCATTTAACACAATTTCATTATTTGAATATCTATCAGCTTTGGTATAACCTCTAATTAGATACCAATTATCTTTTTTTATAGTTTTTAAATACTTTTGATATTCTTTATCTTCTCTACAAAAAATTTTACAGTATATACTGTCAGTTTTGTCTGTAAGTTTTAAAGTTATTATTTTAAAGTTAGACTTAGATGATTCAAAGGCATCTATTCCAAACACTTTTCCTTTAATAGTAACGTTGTCCATTTCAAAGGTAATGTTATTTATAGGGGTAACCTCATTTTTTATTTCATCACCCATTATAAGTGGGCTTTCTTTTTTTGAGGTTTTTGGAATTATTTTAGTCTTTTCTATTTCCTCTCTGATTTTTTCAGATTTAGCTTCATTTATTTGAGTTTTTATTTTAATTTTGAAACCTGCTTTGTTAAGTTCTTTTTCAAAAACTTTTTTGATACTATTAAATTTCATCTCTTCTGCAGTATTATCCATTTCAATATTTAACGTGTCACCATTTAAGTTTATTTTACTATCGATAAATTCGGCCAGTAGTGGGGCTTCTTTACTATAAAGATTTAAAAAATAGCGATAGTATTCTGTTAGGCTTTCAATACTGAACTCTTTTACTTTTATATTCGAAACTACAGTCACAGAACTATATTTTTGCTTTAAAAGTTTATTAAATTCAGTGTATGTTTTTATAGGTAAAATATTATCTAGTGATATATAGAAAGCATATTTATCTTTGTCTCTATTACAAACTATTTTATCTAATTTACTGTTTTCAAAATATTTAACTTCATCTTTTGGCAAATCTATTTGGGTTAGTAATAAGTTTAATTTATCTTGCATGATTATCACCTTTCTTATTATATCACGATTATTTATTAATGTTTATGTTAAAAGAAGTCTATATGACCTCTTTTACCTTTTGTTTTGGTTTATTTTCAATCGGTTGGACTATATTTAAATAGATGACTCTATGAGGAATCGAAACTTCTTTGACGATGACGCACACTTTAGAGCCCAATTTAAATTTATGCCCTATATCTTTTTTTGCTTTCGATACGTCATCTGTCGTTACTATGCCTCTTATATTATTTTCCATTTTTACATCCATACCATATGGAGTCATTCGAATTATTTGACCTTCAAATTCTTCACCTATATGGCTTTGAATAAACTGAGCCATTTTTAAATCTAGTGTTTCTTTTTCTGCTTTATCAGCTTCTCGTTCCATGTATGATGAATGTTCACATATTAAAGGAAGTGATGCCTCAATTTCACCAAATCTTTCATAAACTGTTTCAAAATTGTTATAGTAATCGATAAGTCTATGAACTTCTAGATCTGGATATCTTCTGATTGGTGAAGTGAAGTGGGTATAGTAGTCTAAAGCTAAGCCATAATGACCTTCATTTATATTTGAGTATTTGGCTTTGCTCATACTTGTAAGTATGTAGTTAGATATCACACTATACTTGTCAGTTTCTTTAAAGCTTTCTAAGAAAGCATCTATATCTCTAGATGTGCATGTTCCGTTATTTATCTTATTTAATAGGTTGTTAGCAGAACCATTGCATAGTCCTTCAGCTTTTAGAAGGTTAATTGTTTCAATTAGTGAATCTTCATGAGGATCGCCATGAACTCTATAGACAAATGGAAGTCCCATATAAGAGTAGTGTCTAGTTACAGTTTCATTAGCAGATATCATAAAGTTTTCAATCATTCTCTCGGCAGTTTTTTGATTTCGTGCTTCAAATGACTTTGGTGTTCCTTCTTTGGTTACAATGGCTTTCACCTCGTTTGATGAGAAGTCGATATTTCCTCTTTTTTTGCGTTTTTCTATCAAAATAAGTGATAGTTCACGCATTAGTTTTAAATCTTCTAAATATGGTTCATAACCTTCTATGATAACGCCTTCTTCTAAAATCGCATTAACGTCTTCATAACTCATTTTTTTCTTTGAATTAATGACGCTATCGTATATATCATAGTCTATAATTTTCCCCGCACTATTTATAGTCATTACAACGGTTTTTGTGAGTCTATCAACGTGCTCGTTTAAAGAACAAATGCCATTTGATAATTGGTGTGGAAGCATTGGTAAAACTGAATCTGCAAGGTAAGCTGAAGTACCTCTAATCATGGCCGCTTTATCTAAGGCACTGCCTTCTTTGACATAGTGATTTACGTCGGCTATGTGAACTTTC
Source organism: uncultured Bacillota bacterium (assembly GCA_900318075.1). Classification (GTDB taxonomy): domain Bacteria; phylum Bacillota_I; class Bacilli_A; order RF39; family UBA660; genus Coprosoma. Next base: position 60,002 of record ONJI01000020.1, read on the forward strand.
AAAATATAATTATTGCCGTCTTTTTTTATACTGATGGCGTCATCCATATCTTTAGTGTCCTTACCATCGATAGTAAAAATTGTCTCTTCTGTTAAGTCCACTCTTCCAAAAGTTTCTTCTTCCAAAACATGGTCGGGTATAAGCTTTAGCTCTTCTAGTACTTCATCTGAAAAATCATTAAAGAATCCATGGTTAGCTGCGATAGCTTTAATGTCTATATCTGGATCATCTTTGTGACCTACTATTTTTTTGATAGTTCCCTCAAAAATTAGTTCACTATTTATTTCTGCTATTTGAGTTTTGCCTATATTAACTAGGACTAAATTGCCTTCTACTATTTGTTTTAAGCCCTCGGGGCACACTACTTTAATATTTCCATGAACGTTATATGGAGTAAAAGTATTATTTCCTATATATTCGAATACGGCTCCGCTTTTTGATCTTTTAATAATTTTTTCAACTCTAGCATCTATATATTTAGTTTTTCCACCACTAAAATGATGTAAAACAACTATATCACCATCTAATGCTCCATTTAGATAATTAGCCTTTATAAGATATTTGTGTTTACCTTTATCAGTCTTTTTAATTACGAATCCATTACCAGTATTTGTTATATGAATTTTTCCCTGAACTTTACCAAGTTTTCCTTCGTCAAAATACTGATAATATCCTTTACTATCCAAGTATATTATTCCTTCTTCTTCAAGTTCGTTTAATGTATCAAAAAAAGCAGCTCGTTTTTCTTCACCCTTTATGTGCATCAAAGAGCAAAGTTGTTTTAAAGTAAGCTTCTTTTTACATACGTTTTCTATTATAACATCTCTAATATTCACCTAAACCACCCTATCATCATTATAAACTACTCTTTATAATTTAACAATGCTTTAGATAAAATTTTACACAAATTAATAGAGGTGCAGGAGGAAAAATAATATTTATAACTGATTGAGGTTGGATTTATAAACTAATATACGAAATAAAAAACGTGAATACATCATTATACAGGAGTGAATGAATAAAAGAATACATTAACCTGCACCTCGGCACTAATTATATTATAAGTTTTTTTGATTGTAAAATGAGTATTTTACTTATTTTTATCCTAGTTTTGTTATATAATTTGCTGTTTTGTAATAGTGATTTTTGTCTATTTAATTTCGGCCTTCCATGTTAATTTGGTAAATGCATAGTTTTTAACAATTTAAAAAGTAGAAATTTACTTATTAAAGATAAAAACATATCTATCTTTTCCGGTTAAGTCTTTTTCTACTTTTATACTGTCTTTATTAAAATACTTTTGCCCTATTTTTTTGATTTTTTCTCCTTGATTTGCACCTATTTCAAGAGCAATCAGACCTGGTTTGTTTAAATGCTTGTTTGCTTTTTCTAATATTTTTTGATAAAATTCAAGTCCATTATTTTTGGCATATAAAGCAATGTGGGGTTCATTATTTTTAACTATATCTTCTACATTTTCATCATGTGCGATATATGGTGGATTACTTATGATAATATCATATTTATCTTTAACGCTTTCTAGCATATTGCTTTGAAAAAAGTTTATTTCTGCGCCATTATTTTTGGCATTTTCTTCAGCCACTTTCAAAGCTTCACTGGATATATCTATTGCATCTATAGAGCAGTTTAAATGTTTTTTTAATGTTATAGCAATAGCTCCACTGCCGGTACCTAAATCGATAATTTTATATGGCTCTTTTAGATTTTTTTTGGAATATTCTATAGTTTTTTCTACTAAAGTTTCTGTTTCAAACCGTGGTATCAGAACGTTTTTATTTACTTTCAAAATGTTTCCATAAAAGTCTACATTACCTACTATATATTGAACAGGAAGGCCTTGTTTTAATTTTTCAAGTCCTTCCTTTAATTTGTCTTTACTTAAATATTTTTCTAAGTACTCTTTATCAGTCAATTATGCTTCTCTAAGTTTTCTATTTTGATCTTCGGTAATTAGAGCTTCTATGATATCTTCTAAGTTTCCTTCCATAACCCTATCTAAGTTTTTAGTAGTATAACCTATTCTGTGGTCATTAACTCTATTTTGAGGGTAATTATAAGTTCTTATTTTTTCTGACCTATCACCTGTACCAATTTTGCTTCTTCTTTCGCTGCCTAATGTTTCTTCTTGCTCTCTAATTTTAGCTTCATAAAGTCTACTTCTCAAAATTTGCATAGCTTTTTCTTTATTTTGAACTTGACTTCGTTCATTTTGACAGGTAACTACAGTATTTGTTGGAAGGTGGGTTATTCTTACAGCACTATCGGTTGTATTTACTGATTGCCCACCTGCTCCACCACTATGGTAAACATCAATTTTTAGGTCGTTTGGATTGATGTCGATATCAACTTCTTCAGCTTCAGGCATTACTAGAACGGTGGCGGTTGATGTATGAACTCTACCCTGCGTTTCAGTAACTGGTACTCGTTGAACTCTATGGGCACCACTTTCATATTTTAGTTTTGAATATACTCTATCACCTTTAACCATGAATTCAACTAATGGAAAGCCTCCAGCATCATTGTGTTCTTCTGAAAGGATGTCAATTTTCCAGCCTTCTTTTTCGGCATATTTTGTATACATTCTATATAAGTCTCCAGCAAAGATGTTAGCTTCATCACCTCCGGCTGCCCCTCTAATTTCAACAATAACGTTTTTATCATCATTAGGGTCTTTTGGAAGAAGCATTATTTCAATTTCAGATTCTAGTTTTACTTTTTCTTCGGTTAATCTATTTATTTCTTCTTTAGCAAATTCGCCTAATTCAGGGTCTTTTGTCATTTCACTAGCATCTTCTAAATCAGATTCTATTTTTTTTAATTTTTGATAGGCATCATATGCATCTTTAAGATTTGCTGATTCTTTATTTAATTTTAGCATTTGTTTAACATCGCTTATGACTTCAGGTTTATTAAGTTCTGTTTGAAGTTCATTATACTTTTCTTCAATTGCGATTAATCTTTCTTTCATTTATATCACCTTTTTTTCGTTTTCAATTATACTATATTTTATGAATATAGGCAAATAAAAACCAATACTATTTGTATTGAATTGGTTTTATTTTATTATTTGTTAATTCTATATAGTTTTGATTTGTTACTACTGGTCTTTCTAATTCTTTTTCTATCTCGATTTTAGCTTTATTCAATACATTACCGGCTTTTACCACATCTTTTTGTAATTGGTTCATACCATGGCTATCATTTTTTTGTGAAATTCTATGGCCGCTGCTTCACCTAAATTTGTCAAAGCAAGTTCAATATTTGACATAGAGTCCCTTAAATTTTGACTTTCATGTAGTCCATATTTTTATATTCTTTCGCATTAAACCCAAATCCTGCTTTATAAATTTCATTTGTTAATATTGCATAATCTCTTCCAATTTTAGCTCCTCTATCTTTCCATTCATCAGTTAAATTATGTCTTGTAGTTATTCCTCTTTCTCTTTGTTCAATCCAAGATCTAGAATATCCTTTCTTTTCATATATTTGTTTCATACGGTCCATAGCAAGTTCTGGGTTATTAATTTCTTCTATTCTTTCACTGCCTACTTTGGCAAGCCATATTTTAAATGGCTCTGCTTTAGGTGAAGGAATGAACTGAATTATACGAAGTATTCCTTCAGTATCAGCCATTTGAATTTTTCTGTTTTTACCATCTAATGCCTTCATTTTAAGTGGGGTACAAATTGTACCCCAGTTGTTTTGGAGTTCTATATCTCTAGATTTTAATTTTTTTATGTATTGCTTGGCATCAGAAGAATCTGTTAATGCGTATACTACGTCAAGAATACTAAAGTACCATTTGCCATCCTCCCAAGTTTTTCTAATTTCTTTTTCTTCAAAAAGCGCGATTTTGTTCATATATTACCTCCTATTTTTTCATGATTTCTTCTATATTATCACGCAAACTTTTGTTCGTCAATAAATTTTTACAAAAAAAGTATTACTTTCCTATTATATAAAAAAAGATGAACTAGTCGTCTAATTCATCTTCATCAATTATTGTTAAATCGTCATCTTCAATTTCATTAACATCATCTAATTCGGTGTCATCGATTTCTGCGTCATCATCCATGTCGTGATATTCTTCTGGCGCCATGTCATCCATTTCTTCTTCTATTTCTTCTTCAGTTTCGGTTAAATCTTCTTCATCATCTTCGGTTTCTTCTAGATTTATTGAGCTGGAATGATGATCTCTTAAATCCCAAGTACCATCTTCTAATAAAATAAATGTTTTATCAGTAGTTAAAGATGTATAAAAATCACCTATTTTATTTTTATAATCACTGTCTGAAAGCTCCAATAATTTACAAATTTTTTTAAAAATGTCAACGATTGTTTCACTTTTTTTGTCTTCTTTTAAAATCATTTCGGCAAGGTCTATATACGAATATGATTCTAATTCATCTTTTGGCATTTTGCTTAATTTCATAAATTTCACTCCTTAGTAGTCCTAGAACATTGTATCATATTTTTTCTAGCTGTCAATACTATATTCCAAATTATATGTAAATGTGTCAATGTATTCTCCATTTATGTTTAAATCGTAAGTTAATTTTAGTGTGTTTTTTGTTTTAACTATTTTTTTAGTATATGTTTCTACTTTAAAGGTTCCATATTTAGTGATATACTTTCCTTCTAAATTTATACTTTCTTTTAAGTTTATTTTTAAACTATATTGTTGTTTTCTTTCTATAGTTATTATATTATCTATGGTAATTTTAGTAATAACGTTATTATCAATATAGGTAATTATATTTTTATTTTTTATTCCATATCCATCAAAGGTATGATTTTCCTCTTTGCTTTTTAAAGTCGTTTTTATTTTTACTTTACTCAAGTTCATCACTTCCGATGTGTAGATTATAACACACTTTTTCTTTTTTACTCATATTTTTTTGTTTTTTTCCAATAATAATTTTAGAAAGTGAGTGATTTTATGAAAAAGTCTAGAATGGGTTTAAAAATTCTAATATTCTTTTTAATTATATTCACTCTATCTTATTGTGGCATTTATCTATATGCGAAAATGTCACCTAAGCTTTCGATTAAGGGAGCGAATGGTTATTATTTATATGATAATAATGGAGAACTTTATACTAATGCTTCTAAAGACTGGGTTAGTTTAGAAAATATTTCTGATTATTTGATTAATTCGACTATTTCAATTGAAGATAAGAATTTTTACAAACATCATGGTTTTGATTTTTTGCGTATTATTAAAGCAATGATGATCAATGTCAAAAGTAAGAGTGCTAGCCAAGGGGCATCAACTATTACTCAGCAACTTTCTAAAAATTTGTTTTTAGATTTTGATAAAACTTGGTCCCGTAAAATGAAGGAAGCCTGGATTACAATAAGGTTAGAGTCACATTACAATAAAGATAAAATACTTGAAGGTTATTTAAATACGATAAATTATGGTGGAATATTCGGAATTGAAAATGCTTCGCAATACTATTTTGGTAAAGAGGCAAAGAATTTAAGTTTAGCAGAAGCAAGTATATTAGCTGGAATTCCAAAAAATCCAAGTAAATACTCGCCTTTATTAAATTTTGATAAGGCTAAGGAAAGACAAAAAATTATTTTAGAATCTCTAGTCAAAAATAAATATATCAGTAAGGCTGATGCTAATAAAGCATATGGTGAAGAACTTGCTTTTAAAAGAGGCAAAGATGATGAGAGTTTAAAGATGATAATGTATTATCAAGATGCAGTAATGAGTGAACTATCAAATATAAGTTCTATTCCTTCTTCTTTCACACAAACAGGTGGGCTTAAAATATATACTAATTTAAATGTCGACGCTCAAAAGATGCTTGAGGATAGTAGTAATAAAAATATAACTAACGAAAATATTGAACTTGCTGGCATTGTTATGGATCCTAGCAGTGGTAAAATACTAGCTCTAACTGGGGGCAAGGATTATGATAAAAGTGAATTTAACAGAGCTACGCAAGCAAAAAGACAGGTTGGATCTACTATTAAGCCTTTTTTATACTATTCAGCTTTGGAAAATGGTTTTACACCTTCAACTACCTTTACAAGTGAAAAAACTACTTTTAGTTTTTCAGGAGGTAAAACTTATACACCCAAAAACTACAATGATAAATATGCAGAAGGGCCTATTAGTTTAGCTGCGGCTATAAGTTATTCAGATAATGTATATGCGGTTAAAACGCATTTGTTTTTAGGTGATGATGTTCTTCCTGATATTTTAAGAAGAGTTGGAATAAATTACAGTTTTTCTAATTTACCATCTCTTGCTTTAGGAGCAGAAGAAATTGATATGCTCAGTATGATGGGAGCTTATGCAACCTTAGCTAATGAAGGTTATAAAGTTAAGCCTTATTTTATAAGTAAGGTTACCGATATGGAAGGAAATGTTTTATACGAGTACTCGCCAAAGCCGGAAAGCATTTTAAATAAAAGTACAGTTTATATTTTAAATGAGCTTTTGACAACTACTTATGCGAAAGAGTTTACTGATTACAATTCTCCTACTTGCCTTAGTATTTTACCTAAAATGACTCATAAATATGCGATTAAAAGTGGAACAACTAATACTGATAATCTAATATTTGGTTATAACAAATCATTATTAGTTGGCCTTTGGACTGGTTATGACGATAATAAAAGTGTTGATAGTACAGATAGTTCTAATCTTAAAAATATGTGGGTGGATATTATGGAGGAATATTTAGTAGGAAAGACTGATGAAGAAACTTGGTATGAACAGCCTAATAATGTCGTGGGGGTGGCTATTGATCCGGTAAGTGGTGAAGTAGCAGAAAATGGTAATAAGGCTAAGGTGCTTTACTATATTAAAGGTACAGAGCCTACCAAGGAAAAATCTTCTTTAGATGATGTCATACCGACTGTAAAATTAGAATAAAAAAATCACAATTTTTTAAAATTGTGATTTATTTTGTTCCTACTGTACTTGTTTCTGGTAAAGTTGAACCCCCATCGATTACAATGCCTTGACCAGTTATATAACTCGATCTATCTGATGCAAGATAAGCTGTTAGATCTCCTAGTTCTTCAATTGATCCGAGTCTTTGCATTGGTATAGCGCTGGCAATACCGTCAATTACAGACTGAGGATTATTTGGATCACTTTGAACAGCTATTTTTTCAACCATTGGTGTTAAGATGTAGCCTGGCATTATAGCATTTACTCTTATATTTCTAGAAACAAGTTCTGCTGCCAAGCTTTTTGTAAATCCAAGTATAGCAGCTTTAGTAGTAGCATAGGCCACTTCTCCAGGGTCTGCAACCATAGGCCCTGTCACGCTTGACAAATTGATTATTGAGCCTTTTTCCATATAAGATAAAACTGCTTTTGTAACATTCCAAGTTCCTTTAATATTTATATCAAAATGAAAATCTCTAGTCTCATCATCCATTTCAGTGAACGGAGCAAGTTTGGCAACACCAGCATTGTTTACTAATATATCGATATTACCTAATCTTTTATGAATGTCTTCTATAGTTTTATTTACCATATCTTTATTTCTAATATCGACTTTGTACCCAAGAACACCGCTACCTAAAGTTTTAACTGTTTCTGTTAGTTCATCAGCATAATCCAATATAGCTACTTTAACTCCCTCTTTTAAAAATACTTTAACTATTCCAAGACCATTTCCCATGGCTCCGCCAGTAACTACAGCTACTTTTCCTTCTAAATTCATTATTCTTCCTCCATTTCTATTATTTCTAGTTTATCTTCTGTTTTTACATTAAAAGCATTAGCATCATCAGTATCTAGATGAAGTTCAAAGCTAGAACTATCAGCTATTTTTAAATAAACATTTTCTATTATTCCCGCTTTTTCGCCATCTATTCTAATCTTTACCTTTTTTACATTTTCTAGATGATATTGCTTAAGTTCTTGTGGGGTAATGTGAATATGACGATTAGCAATTATGCACCCTTCATTTAAATATATTTTCCCATCATCACCTATCAAAGTAATTGGGCTTGAGTTTTTAATATCACCTGAATCTCTAACTGGTGGGTCTACTTTTAAATAGTGACTATCTGTTCTAGATATTTCTACCTGATCGTATTTTCTAAATGGTCCAACAATTCTAACTTTTGAAATTTCTTTATCACCATTTTTTATGGTAACAAATTTATTAGAGGCAAACTGACCCGGCTGTTTTAAATATTTAACTACTTCTAATGGTTCTTTAAACAATTTACTATATGTTTCTTTTGTTAAATGAACATGTCTATTTGATACTCCTAATACTACTTTCATTTTATCACCATTTTAAGTATAAATCTTTTTTTATGATATTGCAAGAAAAGGAGCATCTATTCTGATGCCCCTTCTATGCTTGGTAATCTGATATCTTCTATTTGATTGATGTTTGTGAAAGTAAATGATATATGTTTATTTTCATCTATAATTAGTATAAATTCGGTAATCTGATTATTATTTATTTTAATATATAATTTATAATCCTGATTATCATCATATTTTATAGAACTATTTGCTCGGGCATTAAATTTTTCGATGAAGTTTTTAATTATATTTTTAGGTGTTTTTAATAAGATTGTAGCATCACCATTATATTTTGAATTATTTAATACCTCTAATATCATTGAATGATATGATTCATATGAAATGGTTTCTTTTTTAAAGATTTCGTTTCCATTTTGATCATTAGTTTTAGTATATTTTTCTTTATTATTAAAATCATCATATTCATATAGGTTATTTGACATATCATTAAATTTTTCAGTGCTGTCTTTATAGGTATATCTAATAAGTGAATAATCTGATTTTGGGTTTTCTTTTTGCTTTTTATAATATGTGACGCTGGCATCATAATTATAATTATTAAATTCTTTAACAATTTCTAAATCATTATATTTGATATTATCTTCTTTTTTTTCTATAGATTTTGGTTTTATATTTATCATGGTAATAAATAATATAAATACTAAAGAAATTATCATTAATGTTAAATATATTTTTTTCATATTTCCTCCACTTATACTACCCATCCGCCAACACAATCATGCCATGTACATTGTGATGCCCAAACATTACCACCTTGGCAAACATTAGAACAACTATCTGAACAGCATTTACCATTACTCCAATATGTCCCTGATCCTTCATTTATACATGTTCGATAGTTGAATCCTGAGAAGCATTGAGCTGTACATTGATTAGTAATTGAAACACAGCTATCCCATACGTAGCAGCCGCTCCAGTAGCCACCTGAAACGCAACTATCCCAAGATGAAACATATGTTGTAAATTGGGTTGCATCTGAACAGTTACCAGCCGCATCACAGGCTTTGACTTCCCATGTTTCAGTTCCGGCTGAACCATCTGTTAAAGTTATTGATTTATCGGTGGTGTTCCAATCGTGCCACACTCCATCTCCCCAATGATATTTCCATTTTGTGATTCCGCTTCCGGCATCTGATGATGCTACTGTTACTTTCCCTTGATTATGGCAATTAACTTTACCGTTAGCCACAGTATTACATGGGTTGTTTGTTATTGCTGGCTTAGCTGGTTTTGTTTCATCCTTCCATATTCCATATATAGTTATGCTTGGTGAGTATGAATTTATCCATGAATCAGCCACAGAGCTTAAAACACTATATTCTGTAGTAGTTGCTGATCTAGTTCTATTCCAGCCTTTTAATGTATATCCTGCTTTAGTCCATCCTTTAGCACTAAATGTTTGTCCTGTTTTTCCATATGTAAATGTTTGAGTTGCACTTGTTGTGTCTGTTGATGTAGAATTTC
>ONJI01000042.1 GCA_900318075.1 uncultured Bacillota bacterium
ACTTATATTATCATTTACTTTATTTTTAGTTTTAATTATTATTGGATTTTTAATTAAAGTATTTACTTTAGGTTCTTCTAGTTCTTCCTTATAACCTATTCTTTCATATTCTTTTGATTTTATCCTTTCTCTTAAATCTCTAACTGACAAATTCTGACTTTCACAAATATAAATGTAGTATTTTATTTCATTTATATTATTTTGCTTTATAAGTTCTACATAATGACTCCATGACAATTGGTCAGACAATGTCTGACCTTTTCGAAATATTAGATAAAGTTGTCGCATATTTTTAAGATTAGTAACTGAATATCCCTTACCTAATTCTCTAATTAACTTGTCCGAATATTCTTTTATTAATTTATTACCATATTTAGCTCTAGCTTCCCCACCTTGAGCTTCTACTAATAGCCTTCCTACTTCAAAATATGAATTTAAATCACTTTTATTTTTACTATAGTCTTTTACTTTTTTATATGCTTCATTTTTTATTAGTGTTGTTTTTATCTCATTATAGTAGTTGATAGAAATCATCTCCTCATTTATTAATATACTAGACAAATTTGTTATTTCCTTTTTGTTTTTCAAAAAAAGTCACAAAAAAACAGCACTTAGTGCTGTTACAAATAAAAAAGTAGTAATAAAAAAACGAAGGCTTTCAGTTTACCCTACTAACCTAAGTTTTCATTTACTAACGTATTCTCTAATTTATAATACTGCTTTAAATTACAAGGATTATTCTTGTTCCTAAGCTTATATTTATTAAATCCTACTTTAATAAATTCTAGTCATTAGGAAATCTCGGGCGCAGGGCGACTACTCATCACAGTACGAAGTACCATCGGAAGACACACGGCAGCGACTAGAGGAAGAACTATCAACGCGCACATCGCCACCGGAATATGCATAAACATAATAGAAACCGCCACCGCGACAATACGACATAGAAGAAGCGAAATAGCAGCCAGTTCCATTTGAATAAGAGCCTAAATTATAAAACGTTTGATAATCTTTTATTGTTTGTGTATTTGTAGCGAAAGATGCACCGTTATCTCCACCTTTCATACAATGTTCTCCATTATTATTTACAAAACATACATATGATTCTGTTATCTCATCATTTACAATTGTATGTTTTAAATAATATTGTTTTCCAAAAAATATTGTTCTTGAACTATATGTTTGATAGTCATTTTCTGTTATATAATCTGTATCTTTAGTTAAATTTGCTATTGTTTTTGAAAAACTGGTTGATGAATCTTTATTGGCTAATGGTGCTGTACTCCATCTATATATTACCCCTGTAAATGTTGATGGTGTACTTGTCTCTTCATGTGACCCTGTACTTTGTACGGCATCTAGTTCTAGTGTTATGCTTGCACTTAAACTACTTGGTTGACTTGTTACGTTATCTTTATATTTTACTTTTATATAAATATATCTTACATTATTTGTTGTTGCAGGAAGGTTAAATGGTTCTGATGTAATAAGTCCAGTTGGTGTAAATGTTCCATCATTTGCGAGTATACTTGTATTAGCTGTTCCTACTGGGGCTACTCCTAAATATGATATTTCTATCGCATCACTAGTTGTATTAGCTGTAAGTGTTTTTGTTATTTCGGCATCTACACTTCCTAAGTTTGATACTTCTACTTCATATATTCTTGTATCTCCCGGACTTATTAAGCCTGTATGAAAATTCGCATTTAAATTATTATTTGTTATTGTTGGATCAGTTACTTCATATGCCTGGTTATTTGTAACTGATTTATCATTTACTCCTCTAATATTAGTTATTTGTATATTCCAAGATGTTGAAATATTTGATGTTCCATTAATAGTTAGATTTGTCGCAAAAGCTGCAAAACCTGCTACCATTATTGAAACTATTACTAATAGTGATACTATGATTAATGTCCTTTGATCTCTTTTTTCTCTCATATTTTACCTACTTTCTACTATTAGTCTAACAAAGAAATAAGAAAATTACAACTAATATTTTTGATAAATAGGTTTCTTTTACTTATTTTTATAAAATATACAAAAAAGAAAACTTATTTTTTAAGTTTTCCATTCTTAAGTAATTTTAATAATTTTAAATTCTGAGAAAAAGTACCTTTATAATTGCTAATACCATTATTAGCCGCAATTATTTTTCTATTAACAAAAGAAGAATCAACTCCTATACTTTTTAAAGCATCTACAAAAGAAAGGCCTTTATAATTAGTAGAATAATAAGCACTCTCATTTTTTCTTAAAGCATTTAAAAGTTTAGTATTTTGAGATGATGTTCCTTTATAAGTATCTGTAAAACCTAATTTTTTATAAAGTGTTTTTCTAGCACTAAATGAACTATCAAATCCTACACTTTTTAAAGCATCTACTATCGATGTACCATTATAAGCACTTAAATTAGGTAAATCAGTTACATTGGAGTTACCACCAACATTAACAAATATATTTCTATATAGATAATTCATATCAACATTACCATTAATACCACCTAACTTGCCAGATGAAGTATACTGCCACATATCATACTTGCCTTTATAAGTGTTAGTACTATTATATTGAGCAACCCAAATTGTATATTTTTTTTCTAATTTTCTATAATCTAAATAAGTTGTAAAAAAATATTTATTCGCATATATTCCAGCCCAGTAACCAGCTTTTTCTATTTTTTCACAAAAAGCTTCACACATACTAGTTAAAGTATTTTTCCCTAAATTTTGTTGTGACTTATCTTCTATATCATAGTAAACTGGCAAATTAAGTTTTCTACCATTAAGCCATTTTAATACCATATCAGCTTCTTTTTTAGCATCGCTTATACTTTTAGCATATGAATACAAATATACTCCTACTGGTACATTTTGACTTTTAAATCCTTCATAATTAGCTTCAAATTTTGGATCTTTTTGATTTTCATATCTACCATAGCCAATTCTTATAATCGCAAAATCTATAGCACTTTTAACTTTTTTAAAATTAATATCACCTTGATATTTAGATACATCAATTCCTCTATATTCCATACTTTACCTCCTACCATTATATATGATAAAATACAAAAATAGAAACTACTACTAACTAAAATAAAAACCGCAAAAGCGGTTAATTTTTAAATGGCGGAGCAGGAGGGATTTGAACCCTCGCGCCGGTTACCCGACCTACACCCTTAGCAGGGGCGCCTCTTCAGCCTCTTGAGTACTA
>ONJI01000048.1 GCA_900318075.1 uncultured Bacillota bacterium
AAAAGAAGGGAGGCGAGAATATGAACAAGAAGGATTTTTTAATTCTATCTTTAGTAATTATTATCTTCCTTTTACTATTCTTACTAATTATAGTATTAATATAAAAGAAATCCACCTAACTCAGCAATGATTTAGGTGGAAACGATTTTACCGGTAACACTCAACATAGCGAATTAAGTGTTCCTTTTTTATTTTATGCAAGTTTCCTTGACAAATTCATAATAACACAAAAAAGAATTTTTTTCAAGTTCTCTATAATAAAGTTCTAATAGTTCGAACAGAAATGTCACTGGTGCGGTTGGTAAAGTTATTTACAACTTTCATTTATGTTCAATTTGCTTGTCATTATCTAAATATTTATAACTTAATGCATTATCCTTTGTTACTACTGACTCGCCTAAATTCTTTTCAAGATTATCTCTTGCTGCTTTGGCGGCACTGCCACCCATCTTAGCAACTTTTTTATTTTGGATAAGACCATAGGGCTTATGTTTTTCAACAAGTCTTCTAGTTGCTTCTTCTCCTAAATCAGTCAGTATTACTTCTATACGGGACATATTATCTCGTAAATTTTCTTTTCTTATACCTTTATGTGCTTTATACTCTCTAGCACTCATTCCTGACCATTCTTTATATATAGAATTTGTTAAAATAGCATATTCTACACCGTCATTAACTCCATTATCTTGCCAAGCTTTAGTTAATTTTTTTCGGTCAATAATTGCTTTAATCCTAGCTTCAATCCATTCTAAAGTATAACCTTTCTGTAAATAAAAATCTATCATCTGATCTATCCCTTTAGATGGATCAAATACTTCGTCAACCTTTTCGCTGCCTAAATTAGCAAACCATAATTTAAAAGGTTCTGCTTTAGGGCTAGGAACAGATTCAATAAGTCTAAATATTCCTTTGGTATCTAGTGTATCGGTTTTATATAGTTTTCCATCTTTTTTTGACTTCATTTTCAGTTGCACGATATTTTCGTGCAACTGACTTCCTTCATTGGATAATTTTCTTTTTAGATCGCTCCAATAATTTCTAGGTATATTTGCGTCAGTTAATGCACCTATAACATCAACTACACTAAAATAGTAATCTTCTTTATCAGAGTTCCAAATACTTCTAATTTCTTTATCCTCAAATAAATTTGAAATTGTTTCTAGTTTATCTTGATTCATTTTTTATTCCCCCAATAATTATATTTACTACTTCTTACAATTTTATTATATCAAGCGAAAGTATGTTCGTCAACTATAAGCTTGATTACAGGGTTAATTTTGAAAACTTTGAAAAGTGTTAAAATTCATAACCCCCTATATATCTTGACGCACACATCAAGATATGGGGAGAAAAATAAATCACCAAAAAAATATCAAATTCTGAAACGAAGTTGATATTTTAATTTATTTTTAATTTCAAACATAAAAGTTCAAACAGATTTCCCAATGGTGCTTGCGGTGGGAATCGAACCCACATGACCGAAGTCACACGATTTTGAGTCGTGCGCGTCTACCAATTCCGCCACGCAAGCAAGTAATATAATTATAACACTTATAATTATATTTTTAAAGATAAAATTAAAAAAAACTATACTTATTTCAAATATTAAAATAAACAATCTATCATTCAACTTCTTTATACTTAGAATCATATAGTTCTGTCTCTTCTAATTTTTCTTCAAATTCAATTTTTGGCAAATCTTTAGTTGAATTTAAGCCAAAATAATCTAAAAATTGATCAGTAACCCCATATAATATGGGTTTACCTGGTAGTTCAGATCTACCAACTTCTTTAACCAAATTTTTAAAGACAAGTTTTCTAACTATGTGTGCGCTTGATACTCCCCTTATCTCATCGATAGCTACTCTAGTTATTGGTTCATTATATGCAATTATCGCAAGTGTTTCTAAAGCCGAATTGCTAAGTGTTTCAGAAATCTCGCCATCAACTAATTTTTTATAATATTCAGCATGCTCCTTTTTTGTTACTAATTTATATTCATTACCAAACTTTTTAATAGTAAAGCCCCTATTATCACTACTATAATTATATGTTAACTTTTTAAGTAAACTATCTATCTCGTCTGAAGAAACTTCTAAAATATCCATCATTTTATCTTTAGATAGACCATCCTCACCAGAAACAAAAAGTAATCCCTCTAATACTGCCTCTAAATTCATCTATATTTCTCCTTCTGTAGATAGAATAATTGAATCCAAATTTCTATCCTGTTTAATAAATAATTCTCCGTTTTTAGCTAAATTTAATATAGCTAAAAACGTAACCACAACATACTCTTTAGTATAAAAATCGAACAATTCTTCAAAATTCATTTTTTTAACTTTCTTTAACCTGCTAATTATTTCTCTACTTCTCTTATGAACTGAGTACTCTTTACGAGTAACTACAGTATTTAATGGTTTTTCATAGACCTTCTTTTCCTGAAATTTTAAAAATGCTTTAAGTAGATCATCTAAAGAAATTTCCTCATTTATTCTAATAGTATCATCATGAAATTCATCAAGTAAACTAGGAATTTTCGTAAAAAGTTCCTTTCTTTCACTTTCAAAAGATTTTAATTTTATACTTATCTCCTTATACTTTTGATATTCAATAAGCCTATTTATAAGCTGCTCTTTAGGATCCTCCTCATATTCATCCTCCACCTCATCATGTGGAAGTAACTCTCTAGACTTAAGCTCGATGAGTTCTGATGCCATAACCAAATATTCACTATCAACATTTAAATTAAGTTCTTCCATTTGCTCAATATATTTTAAATATTGATCAGTTATATCTGAAATATTAATATCAAAAATATCAATATTTTCTTGCTTTATTAGATGTAATAATAAATCAAGTGGGCCTTCAAACTCTTGAGCTTTAAATTTATATTCCATGATTACCACCATAATTATTATAACTTTTTATCACTCAATGTTCAAGCCACAACAAAGTAAAGTAAAATTTAATCATCTTAAATAATATTATTAATTAGAAGTGATGCTCATGATTACAAGAATTACCTTTTTTTTAATTGGCTTTGGTTTTAGTGTAATAGGCTTTGCCTTTATAATAAGCTATTTAAATTTAATTCCATTAGGGTATAATTTTTTAGAATATGTAAACTTTATTAGTAGAAAAGCGGAATGCTTAGTTGGACCAATAGGCTTAATTATAACTTTCTTATCAATTTTTATTCCAGGGAGGTCAAAAATATGAACTACATATATGATATGTTTTTAAATTTTAAAGAAAAATTGTATGATTTTTATGATTGGAATACAAATGATAATATAACTCATATTCGTAAAATTCCAGCCTTTAAAATTACTAGTAAGAAACTTAAAGATATAAAAGATAACATTGTTCAAATCGATAAATCATTTTTAAAAAAAATATATAATAAAACAGAAGAATTCAAAAAAAACGAAACAAACAAAATAAGCTACATAGCTCTTTTTAGTGATGGTAACGATATTCTTGCAATTAAATTTAACAAAAAAGGCATAAATTATATGAAAAGTAGTCTTGCTATAGATGAACAAGACGACATTATTGACATCATTAAATTTCAAAAGGAAATAAACCTTAAATATAAAATTATTAAAAAGCAAAAACAAGAAGTCTTTAAAACAAGATTTGAAATCGAAAACAAAAAATTCATCATAACAGAATTAAACAAAATATATAATGATAAAAACTATAAAAAAATAAACTACATATGTTTAGAATGCTTTGGTAAACCAGAGCCAAGCATAAATAAATCTATAAATAAAATCAAAAAAGAAATTACCAAAGAAAATGATAATTTCTATAAAATATTAGATATCTTTAAAATCATTAATCAAAAATAGTCTAACCAAAAAATCTAAAAATAAATGGTAATGCAATTATAAAAATAGCGACAACAATTCCAAGAATAATCAAGAAAGTTTTAGTACTCTTTTTATCCTTTATAAGATCATCACCATCAGTTTGAACGCTCTGCTGTACTTGTTCTGCTGGCATTGGTGCTACAGGTTGAACAGGCTCTGCTGCTGGCATTGGTGCTACAGGCTGTACTGGCTCTGCTGCTGGCATTGGTGCTACAGGCTGTACTGGCTCTGCTGCTGGCATTGGTGCTACAGGCTGTACTGGTTCTACTGCTGGCATTGGTGCTGCAGGTTGAACAGGCTCTGCTGCTGGCATTGGTGCTACAGGCTGTACTGGCTCTACTGCTGGCATTGGTGCTGCAGGCTGTACTGGTTCTGCTGCTGACATTGGTGCTGCAGGCTGTACTGGTTCTACTGCTGGCATTGGTGCTACCGGTTGTACTGGTTCTGCTGCTGGCGCTATAACATCCAAAGTTTCTACTGAAGATGGCTTTGCAACATTAGAAGTAGAATCAACTTGACTAGAAAAATCAAAGCTATAATTTAAACCATTACTATTAATATTAACTACATTCCCATCATCAGTATTTATATCAGATTTTCTTTGTTCCATTTTTTATCCCTCCATATTCTAAAATAATTATAACAAAAAAAGTACAAAAGTCAAAATAAATATTAAAAAATAAAGACGATTTAAATAAATCGTCTTTTATAACTATTTTAAATTGTGAAATTCCCTAACCTTTTTATATAGATCATTAAACACTTCAGGATTTTGTTTCAAATATTCTTTGACATTTTCTTTTCCTTGACCTACTTTCTCGCCATTGTATGCATACCAAGCACCAGATTTTTCTAAAGCACCAGCTTCTACAGCTAAATCAACAAGCTCACCTTCCCTAGAAATACCTGTTCCATACATAATGTCTACTTGACATGATTTAAATGGAGGAGCCATTTTATTCTTAACGACCTTTACATTGGTCTTATTACCAATAATATCTGTTCCCATTTTAATCTGCTCACTTCTTCTAATATCAAGTCTAATAGAAGAATAAAATTTTAAAGCTCTACCGCCAGGAGTTACCTCCGGATTACCATACATAACTCCAACTTTTTCACGAAGTTGATTTATAAATATCGCAATAGTATTAGTTTTATTGATAATACCAGCTAATTTTCTTAATGCCTGACTCATAAGTCTAGCTTGAAGACCGACATGAGAATCTCCCATTTCACCTTCAATTTCCGCTTGTGGTACTAAAGCTGCTACTGAATCAATTACAATAACACTAATAGCTCCACTCCTAACTAAAGCTTCAGCAATTTCTAAAGCTTGTTCACCATTATCTGGTTGTGAAAGTAATAACTCATCTATATTAACGCCTAGATTAGCCGCATATTGTGGGTCTAAAGCATTTTCAGCATCTATAAACGCTGCCTTACCTCCAGCCTTTTGTGCTTCAGCAATTGCATGTAAAGCAAAAGTAGTTTTACCAGAAGATTCTGGCCCATATATTTCAATTATTCTCCCTTTAGGATAACCACCAATACCTAGAGCCGCATCTAAGGCAATACTACCACTAGAAATGACATCTATCTCACGGCGTTCATTATCTCCTAATTTCATTATAGAACCTTTACCGAATTGTTTTTCAATATCAGCAAGTACCTGCTTTAAATTTTGATCGCTGTCAGCAGTTGTCTTTGCCATTTAATTTCCTCCTTTACTCCTACATCTTAATTTTATAATATTAAAACATCTTTGTCAACACTTTTACGAACATTTGTTCAAACAATTTGCATAAATTGAAAAAACTATTTATATTAAAAAGGTAAATTGCTTATAACAATTTACCTTTTTTCGTTAAATTTTTATATAAAAAAGGAAATTTACATTTCTGCAGAATCTCCAAATATATACTTCTTATTCATATTATAATATTGAATTCCTGAAATAATAGATAACGTTGCAGCCACAATTAGTAAGAAATCTGAAACATGAATGTTCCAAAGTTCAAACGGCATGTTATAAAATAAAGTTAAAACAATACCTACCATTAAAGACGCAGTTTTATATTTACCTGTTTTAATAGCAGCTACTACATTACCTTTAGAACCAGCAACCATTTTAATAGAATCCACAATAGTATCCCTAACGATAATTATCACTGGAATAACCGGATGAATAAATCCTTGAGCACATAAAATTATTAAAACTGAATTAACTAAAATTTTATCAGCTATCGCATCAATCATCTTGCCAAAATCAGTAATCAAATTATATTTTCTAGCAATCATTCCATCAAAGAAATCCGTAATAGAGGCAATTATAAAAAGTATGCCAGCAATTATATAACGAATATCTATAACAATAGATTCATTTACGAAAATAGGTGGTAATGCAATATTCATTTCCGAAAATGGAAACAATAATATACATATAATCAAAAAAGTCATAAAAATTCTAGTCATTGTTAATTTATTAGGTAAATTCATATTTCCTCCTACTTACTTTCTGTAACTACAGAACCTTCTACAAAATTTCTATCATCTATATCATTTAAATTAACGACAAGATAAATAATTACAAGAACCAAAACCAAAATAAATAACCATAGTATAAACATAATTATAGGAAGATGACTTTTCTTCTCTATTGTATATGGTGATTTAATACGTTTTGCCTGCTTGCGCTCTTTTTTAGCTGATTTGATATCATCTAATGAAAGTCTCGAAGTATAATCAAACAAATATTCATTAAATTCATCAATTAGATCTTCTTTATTAAGCCCAAGATATTTTGAATAATCCCTAATCAAATACTTGAGATTAAAAACATCCTTAAAAGCATCAGAATTTCCAGCTTCTATGTTTTCGATTTGTGAAGCTCTTATTTTAAGATCTTCAGCAACTTCTTCAATAGAAACACCAATACTTTCACGAGCTTCCTTTAGCTTTTCACCAATCTCCTTCATATAATCCTTCCTAAAACAAAAATAATATTTTATAAGCCATATTCTGTTCCTTATAAAAAGGGGCAAACATTTATCTACCGTTTCCGGTCCCATAAGAAATTCTTATTTCTCTCTTATTAGGTTCCCCTACCAAAATTTGGGTTTCTTGCTTGCGGGGTTTACCACGTTTCACTCTTTCATTTCTGAAAGCATCGTCACTGCGGCACTTTAAGTGAAATCACCATATCAAATGACTTAGGCTATTCACGCCGTTAGCTAATAAGCTACCTTGGGTTATTTTTTCCCCAAGCACAATCACTATAGTCATCACAGACTATGCAAGTATGGACTTTCCTCTACATTACTATGAATGCAGCGTTTGCCAAAATATTATCTATTTTCGTAAAC
>ONJI01000044.1 GCA_900318075.1 uncultured Bacillota bacterium
AAATTATCTTTCATTCATTTTTTGTTTTAGAAATTCTTCAAATTTTATTAGTCCATAATCTTTATTATAGTAATTAGGAAATTCATTTAAGTGGGCTAAAGCTATTTTTGCTGTTGTTAAGATATCATCATTTGTTACGTTTGTATTTTTATTTACAGAGCCATGTTCTTTTTCAATATTCATTCCGGTAAGTAACTCTTCGGGAGTAAATTTGTTGAATTCTATACCTAATTTATTAGCGACATAAATAGCGTCATTTATTTTATACATATAATCACCAGTAATATTATATAAAAAAATATTGAAATATATTACTTTAGTTGATATAATTTTAGTATGTGTAAGGGTAGTGATTGATTATGGAAGCTTGTACTAATTCAGAAATTCTAAAAGCTATATATTTTTTTATATTGATAGTTAGAATAATAAAAATTATTGTTCCTATTGGATTAATTGTATTTGGTATGTTTGATTTTTCTAAAGGTTTAATAAATGGCGATGGTAAAAATTCAAATCATGCTACTGTTTTTATCAAGAGAATTGTATATGCTATTTTAATTTTCTTAGTTCCTTGGATTGTTAGAGTTTTTATTGTTTGGCTAGGTAATTTAAGTGAGGGTGTTAATTTTACTGATTGTATAGAGAATGCTACTCCGGAAATGATAAAAGAGTTGGAGGATAATAATTTTGATAATAATGAAATTATTGATAATCAATCTGATGATAACCCTTCTGTTGTTTCTGAATTATCAACTGGCTATTTGAAAAGTCCATTAGATGTTAGTGCATCTCAAAAAGATTTTATTAAAAGTATTGGAGATAATTCGAAGAGGATTACTTATCTCAATGGAAATTATCATGGTGGTACTGATCTTCCTGTTGTAAAAGGAACACCGGTTTATGCCATGGATGGTGGAAGTGTTTTTAAAGTTCAAGATGGATGTGGTAGTTATGGACGACATATTATATTAAAACATTTTGTCGATGGTAAAACATATTATACAATTTATGCACATTTAGATAGTATTGAGGGAAAATATAAAAGTGAGGGAACTATCGTTAATCAAGGTGAATTGATAGGTCATAGTGGAAACACGTATCATTGTGGTGAAACTGTAGCAGAACATTTACATATTGGTATAGCACTTGAAAATAATAAGAATAGTAAATTTCCTCAGCAATCTGGTGACAATAGTTTTCTAGTTGGTAATTTTATTGGTACAAATAATAAGTATTCCGTCGTTGATTCATCTAATTTAAAATATTATAAAGAGTGTCATTATTGTTCTTAATTGATTGACATATTAACTAATTAAATGATATACTAATGAAGTAATTAGAAGAAAGGAATGATGTAAGTGGAATTAAAAGGAAGTAAGACAGAGGCTAATTTAATGACTGCTTTTGCAGGTGAATCTCAAGCAAGAAATAAATATACTTATTTTGCATCTAAGGCTAAAAAAGATGGTTATGAGCAAATAGCTGCTATATTTTTAGAAACTGCTGAAAATGAAAAAGAACATGCTAAAATGTGGTTTAAGGAATTAAATGGTGGTGAAATACCTAGTACTGTTGATAATCTTTTAGCAGCTGCTGAAGGAGAAAATTATGAGTGGACAGACATGTATAAGGGATTTGCTGAAACAGCAAGAGAAGAGGGATTTACTAGAATTGCTTATTTATTTGAAGAAGTAGGTAAAATTGAAAAAGAGCATGAAGAAAGATATAGAAAGCTTTTAGAAAATGTTAAAGGTGATTTAGTGTTCTCTAAAGATGGAGATAAGATTTGGAAGTGTAGAAATTGTGGGCATATTGTAATTGGAAAAGAAGCTCCTAAGGTATGTCCGGTATGTAATCATCCTAGAGGCTATTTCGAAATTAAGGCTGAAAATTATTAATAATTACAATAACCATGAATAATGGTTATTTTTTTGCATACTATTGTAGTGTGATAAATATGAAGAAGATTGATTTTAAAAAGTTGGCTATTTATATAGCGGTGCCTTTAATACTAGGGGCAATAGTAGGACTTATTACGAGTTCGCAAAGTTCTAATTACGGTGGACCTGTTCCTGGATGGATATTTCCTGTTGTATGGAGTATTTTATATGTCCTTATGGGTATATCTAGTTATTTAATTAGCGATAATAAGCAGTTACTTAAATTATATTATGTTAATTTAGCAGTTAATTTATTATGGCCAATTATTTTCTTTTCCTTTGGCTTAAAAACACTTGGATTTTTTTGGATATTGATACTTATTATAATAGTGGGATATATGATGTATAAATTTTATGAAGAAAATAAGATTGCAACGTATTTGCTTATTCCTTATATAATTTGGCTTGTTTTTGCGGCATTTTTAAATTTATCAATGATTAAATAAAAATTATAAAATTTTAATATTATTTACCGTAATTTAGATATTTTGAAAAAAAATTAAAAAAATATTAAAAAACACTTTACAAAAGTAAAATAAAGTGTTATTATACATTACATGTGACACGGAAGTATATCCAAATCACTGTTGTATCTTTGAAAAATGTAAACATTTTAACGTATAGTGCATATAATGATAATGTGATAACCAAACTATTGTTAAACTGTTTTTTATTTTGATAAAATATGAAAAAAAAATAAAAAAAACAGTTGACAATGTTAAAGATATCTGTTATATTATTAATGCACTGCGAGAAAAAGGTGCAAAAAAGAAAAAGTTCTTTGAAAACTAAGCAAAATGTCAATTTGAGTAGCTAGGAAATTTAACTTATTGAAATTAAAATTTATTTTTATTTGAGAGTTTGATCCTGGCTCAGGATGAACGCTGGCGGCATGCCTAAGACATGCAAGTCGAACGAGATGGTCCATCGAAAGCTGCGTGCTTGCACAAAGCTGGACTTGGGTTGCCATCTAGTGGCAGACGGGTGAGTAACACGTGGGTGACCTGCCTTTTCGTTGGGGATAACAGTTGGAAACGATTGCTAATACCGAATAAAATATAAGAGTCGATTTTATATTGAAAGGAGCCTTTAAA
>ONJI01000046.1 GCA_900318075.1 uncultured Bacillota bacterium
AAAGGATTGTCCCCTGTAAATTACAGGTTACAATCCTCAAATTAGAAACTATTTATAAACTGTCCAACTTTTGGGGTTCAGTTCATTTTAATTCTAGTTATTTTTTAAATCGTTTATTTGCTTATCGAAACATTCTTCTGGATTTTTATATTTTCCATCAATGGTTATTTCAAATAAAAGATGATTGCCTAAGTCTTTTTCTAAATTAGACTGTCCTGCTAGGCCTATGACTGTTCCCTGTGATACTTCATCGCCTTGTTTAACTGTTACTTCACTTAGGCTTTCATATATAGTTACTATGTTGTTTTCGTGTTCGATGGTAACTACTTTTCCTAATAAGGTGTCATCTTTTACGCTTGTTACTTTTCCACTTAAAACACTTACAACTTCAAATTTTTCATCTACTCCGCCATAGATAGTTCCATTATTTTGCATATATGTAGTTTCATAATTAATTATAGAATTTTTTTGAATACTTTCTTCTGCTTTATAGTCATAGAAACTTTTGACAACTTTAACATCTGCATTATTATATGGACGCATAACTAAATTGAAGCTTGGAGTACTTACAACTGATCTTACACCGTTATTAAATAGTCTTGATACGTATGTATAGTCAGTATTTTCTTTAACTTTATTTAATGATTTATTAGATAAATCAGCATAGTAAATGATACTTAGTAAAAGTAAAAGCATCGCAGCATATATTCCATATACAACTTCTTTTTTGAGTTTTCTTTTTTCCATTTTTTCACCTCTACTATCATTTTGGATAAACTTTAAAAAAATATACTACATTTTTTTAATTTCTGTTCCTTCGTAATAATGTTTTAATATTTCTTTGTAGTTATATCCTTCTTTAGCCATGCCGTTTGCTCCGTATTGACTTAAGCCGACACCATGTCCACAGCCTTTGGTAGTAATGGTTACTTTGTTTTCGTTTTGGATAATGTTAAAATAGTTAGATCTTATTCCTAGTTTTTGGGCAGTTTCTCGTCCTTTTAACTCTTTACTATTTATTTTTAACGTTTTTATCCTTCCTGTACTTGTTTTTTCTAAGATTTCGATGTTTAGATTTTCATTATATGGCAAATCTAATTTTTCATAAAAATCTTTTAATTCCATGGTAGATGTGTCTGTAAATACTGGTGATTTTTCATCCCAAACGCTGGAAACACTTCTTAAATAAGGGACTTTTGAGACAAATACTTCTTCACTATTTTCAGTCATTCCTACACTTGCGGCAAAAAACATGGCGTTTGCAATTTCTCCTTTGTATGTTAGGTATTCTTCATTAGTTTCGGCAACTGCTTTTTTAATTATATTTATTTTTTTTGAGTATTCATCTTTCCATTTTTCTTTTAGTTCTTCATCAGTAAGATATACTTGATTAGATGTCGTATTTGTGACATCATATTCTCCTCCTTGCATGTGATATAAAGCATAGCTTCTAGAGGCAACGGCTTGAGCTTTTAAGGCTTCCATTTCAAATGATGCTGGCATTTCGGCGGCAACTACACCTTTTATGTATTCTTCAAAGGGAACTTTCATTATAATTCCGTTTTTTTCATTTTTAACTTTTATTATGTTATTGCTTACATATTCAAATTTTGTCTCTTCTTTTTTAACAAAAATTTTGGTAATAAAAAAAGGTATTAATACTATTAAAGATGTAGTTATAATAAACTTTTTCATTTTTAGCCTCCTTTATATGAGCTTTGTATTTATTATAAAATCATATAAAAAGTTGACTACTAGATATGATAAAGCCATACTCACTATTATGTATAATACCCTTGTTTCATAATATCTATTCTTTTTAAACATTCCTGTAGTATTTATGCTTTCTAAAGCCCAAATTGTAATGATAAGGACGGTGATATATAAGGTTGCTTTTATCATTTGTACTCGTTTAGCATGTCTATTCTATGTTGGTGACGCTTTTCATTACTAAAATTTGTCTTTAAGAAAACATCTACTATATCTTTGGCTCTAAATAATGGCATATTTCCGTTTATTGCAATGGCGTTAGCATCGTTGTCTTGTCTTGTGTATTTTGCTTCTTTGATATTGTTTACTTTAGCGCATCTTACTTTGCTTACTTTATTTAAAGCAATGCTGATACCTATGCCGCTTCCACAAATAGCTATCCCTTTTTCTACTTCGCCATCTCTAATTGCTTCACCTAGCTTAAAACCGTATTCTGGATAGTCATGACTTTGCATATTATCACATCCATAGTCAATGACAGTATATCCTTTTTTTTCTAAATATTTTGTAAGTTTTTGTTTTAGTTTATAGCCACGGTGATCATTAGCTATTCCAATTTTCTTTGTGGAAATGTCTAAATTCAAAATTGTCTTTTCTTGATAATCATTTTTTACAATATCTTCTAATGAGGCTTCGTTTTTCATAATGCCCTCCTTTACTATTTTAGTATATCACGTTTTTTTAAATTATCTTTAAAAATGCCTTTTTATTTTATAATAAAGACACTTTTTTACAGAAAAAAAGCAATAGATAAACTATTACTTTTATTTAACGAATGGTAATAAAGCTATAAATCTAGCTTTTTTTACTTCACCAGCTATATATCTTTGGTGTTCTGCACATGTACCTGTAATTCTTCTTGGTAAAATTTTACCTTTATCTAAACTAACATATTTTTTAATGTTTTCGTCTTTATATGTTATATGTTTTCCGGCACATAATTGGCATACTTTTCTCTTTTTTCTACGGTATTCTGCCATTTATATTATCCTCCTTTATTCTAGAAAATTATCATCTATTGATACGTTATCCCCGAAATCGGCAAAAGGATCGTCAGCTACATCTACGCTATTTTGCATTGGCGCTTCTGGAGCTGGAGCATCTTGATAATCGTAAGGAGTTGAATTATTGGCATTTCTTCTTGAATCTAGGAATTGTACAGAATCGGCAACAACATCGGTTGTATATCTTCTGTTTCCATCTTTATCAGTGAAATTACCTGTTTGAATTCTTCCTTCTATTGATACTTGACTACCTTTATCTAGATAATTTGCAACATTTTCTGCTTGTTTTCTCCAAACAACTATGTTTATAAAATCTGCTTCTCTTTCGCCTTGGGCATTGTTAAAAGTTCTATTAACAGCCAAACTAAATCTTGTATATGGGATGTTAGAACCTGTATATCTCAATTCTGGTTTAGCAGTTAATCTACCAACTAAACAAACTCTGTTCATATAAGTACCTCTTTTCTTAGTCCTCTACTTTTGTAATCAAATGACGTATTATATCTCTGCTGATAAGGGCTAAACGATCAAATTCTTTTATTGCTTTGTCATCTTCAGCTTCTACTTGGAACACAAAGTAATATCCGCTTTTGAAATCTTTAATTTCATAGGCAAGTTCTCTTTGGCCCATACTTTGTTCATCAGTTACTTTTGATCCGTTTTTAGTAATTATTTCAGAAAAATCTTTAACTACTTTTTTAACTTCGTCTTCACCAAGTGTTGGTCTTACGATGAACATAATTTCATAGTGTCTCATTTTTACACCTCCTTGTGGTCTTTTGGCTTCCTATTTGAAGCAAGGAGTAAATAAATTACTCGCTATAGATTATAACAAATTATATTTAAAAAGTAAATAATAAATAACTTTTTTAAATAAAAAAAAATGAACTTTTTTGTTCATTTTAAACATTAAATCTAAATAAGCATATGTCACCATCTTGCATGACATAATCTTTTCCTTCTAATCTTAGTTTTCCTGCTTCTTTTACTTTTGCTTCACTGCCTTGTTCTTTTAAATCCTTAAAACTCATTACTTCAGCTTTGATAAATCCTTTTTGAAAGTCTGTGTGAATTATGCCCGCACATTCTGGTGCTTTCATGCCATTTTTAAAGGTCCAGGCTCTTACCTCATCTTGACCGGCGGTTAAGAACGTAGAAAGTCCTAAAAGTTTATAAGAGCTTTTAATTAGCTTATCTAAGCCGCTTTCCTTTATGCCCAAGTCATTTAGGAACTCTTTTTTGTCTTCATCTGATAAATCGGCGAGTTCTTCTTCAATTTTCGCACTTATCTTTACCACTTCGGCATTTTCTTTAGACGCATATTCTTTCAAAACTTTAACATATTCATTATCTTCGTTTATATCATTTTCACTTACATTTGCCACATAGATAATTGGTTTTATCGTAAGTAAGTTAAATGGTTTTAGTATTTTTATTTCTTCTTCAGTTAAGTTTAAATTTCTTGGTGCGATGTTTTTCTCTAGGTTTGCTTTAATTTTTTCAAGTAAATCTAACTCTTTGATAGCTTCTTTATCGTTTGCTAATCTTGCTTTTTTACCCATTTTTGACAATCTATTTTCAATAACTTCTAAATCGGCAAGTTCTAATTCGACGTTAATAATTTCAACGTCTCTAATTGGATCAATATTTCCAGACACGTGAGTTATGTTGCTATTTTCAAAGCATCTTACGACTTCACATATTGCATCAACTTCTCTAATATGTGATAGGAATTTATTACCTAGTCCTTCGCCTTTTGAGGCTCCAGCAACTAAACCGGCAATATCGGTAAATTCAAAAGTGGCTGGAATAGTTTTTCTAGGTTTATACATTTCTTCTAAAAAATCTACTCTTTCGTCTGGTACAGTCACTATTCCAACATTTGGCTCAATGGTTGCGAATGGATAGTTTGCAGCTAGTATATTTTGTTTTGTAATTGCATTAAATAAGGTTGACTTGCCAACATTTGGAAGTCCAACTATTCCTGCGGTTAAACTCATTTACATCACCGGAAATATTATACTAAAATGTTAGTTATTTGTAAATAATATTACCTATTAATTATATTTAAATATAATTTTACTGAAAAGCGACTTTTAGTCGCTTTATAAGGTTGTGGTCATATTTGGTCCTAATGGAAGACCCATAACAAGCCAGCCTATCACTATTAATAACCAAACTGCCATAAATATTAGTACTGTTGGCCTTAATAGATTTAAAGTCCCAAATACGGTTATTTTATTTGTGTCTTTATTATTATATTTTTCTAAGTATGCTAGCATAACTATGAAGTATATGAAAAATGGTGTCACACCTTTTCCTACACTATCAGCAGCTTTAAATATAAATTGTGTGAAATCTGGGGTAATATTGGCTTTCATAAATAATGGGATTAAAATTGGTGATGCGATTTCCCATTTTGTGACTGTATCTGGAATTAAGAAAGACATAATAATTATAACTACAAACATTGTTATAATTAAAGGTATTCCAGTAAACTCTAGGTTGCTCATAAATGATATTAACCAAGATCCTATTACGGTTCCAAGATTTGTCCAATTTAAAACGCTTATCATTAAGGCTGAAAAGAACATCAAGATGAAAATATATCCTAAATTGTCAAATTCTTTTGATAGTCCAACACTGAAGTCGTTGGTGTTTTTGATGTTTTGAGAAATCTTCCCGTATATGCCTCCGCACACCATCATTATAATTAAGAAGATAAATCCAAATGCATCTTGGAATGGGGCTTTTTCACCTAATAGCTGAGTAACATAGCTAGTTTTAGTATTATCTAATAAAAGACCTGAGCCTGGAAGACCAGGAATAATTGTATAGATAGCTATGATAATTAAAATTATAAAAGCTATTCTACTCCATAGTAAACCCTTTTTAGATATTGTAAGATCGTCTTCTTCTTTAATGGATTCTTTTACTTTTGGCTTTAGAATGTTTTCAATAATTATAGTTCCAATTATCGATAAAATAAATGTTGAAGCTATCATAGCATAAGTGTTTGACCAAGCATTAAATAAGTAATCTTTATCGACATCAACTGTTACTGCTTGTTTTGTAAGTAACCCCAGCTGATAATCATCATAATTAAATACTAATCCAGCACCATAGCCCATACTGACACCAATAAAAGCGGTAAGTATTCCCAGCATTGAATTTTTACCAAGATATTGATATATAACTGCAATTAATGGCATAACTAAGATAAAGCCATATTCGCCTAGAAATGATGATATTATTCCAATAAATAAAGTTATGAATGTCACCACTCCTGGTTTTAAATTTCGAAATGGTGTAAATATGGTCTTAAATAATCCACTTGCTTTACCAATAGATACAGCCATTAATGATATTATTAGTAAAACCAATGGTTTAAAGTTTCTAAATGTTTCGACTGGTGAGCTAAAAAAGTATCTTAATCCTTCTTTTGAAAATATATTTTGAACATTTACTGTCATTGTTTCTAGTGTTCCGTTAGTTACTTTGGTTACTTCACCTTGAACGCCTAAAAATGAACATATACTACTTATAATCATAATTGTAAGAGTAAGTATGATAATCGTAATAACTGGTCCTAATAAAATGTTTTTTTTCTTTTTCATTTTTTCCTCCTATAATTTGATTATCTTTTTCAATTTTTTATTAAAATCAATTCTTGGAAGCATTATGCTTCTTCCGCAACCTGTGCATTTTATTTTAATGTCTGCACCTAGTCTTGTTATTTCCCATTCATTTGTTCCACATGGATGAGCTTTTTTCATTAAGACTATACTTCCTAGTTTATAATCATTTTTCATAATTAACCTCCACTTGGGGATAGGGAATTGTTAAATTTTGTCTTTTGAATTCTCTTACTATTTCTTCAAGTAAGGCTCTTTTAAATGGAATGTCATATGTAGGTTTAGTTGTCGCTGTTACTCTAAAGTTAACTGAGCTATCGGCAAGTTCTTCAACACCAAGAATTTGAGCTTCACCTATTATATAGTCCTTTTCTTTAGTAAGTTTTTGACAAACATTTTCGATTGCCTCTCTTATTTTGTCAATGTCATCTTCATAAGAAGTAGGAATATCAACAACGCTTTTAGAGGATTTCAAACTGTAATTGATAACTTCAGTAATATTTCTATTAGAAATTATTTTTACTTCGCCAGTATAAGCTCTTATTTTAGTTGTTTTTAGTCCTAAAGAGATAACGTCTCCTCTAAAATCTCCTATTTTTATGTTGTCTCCTACTTGAAATTGATCTTCAGTAAGGATTGCTGTCCCTGCTATAATATCTTTTAATAGATCTTGAAGCGCAAGCCCAACTATGACGCTGACAACTCCTAAGGATGTAAGGAGTGCTTTAGTATCTACACCCCAAATATCTAAAATCATTAAAAATGTTGCAACAATTAATAAATATTTAATGACGTTAGTAGATACAGTAATTGTCGTTAAGGCTTTTTTATCTGATTTTTTTTTAGCTTTTTTTAAAAATGTTTTTGAAATAATGTTTTTTAAAGTCATATAAATAGCAATTGATATTAGTATTACTATAATAGTCTCTATTATCTCTTTATTCGAAAAGCTTTCCATAGTATCACTCCTTTATATTTATAATTTCGAGGATTCTATTTAAATCAGCAGTGTTTGTGAAAGAAATTTCTATTTTCTTATCTTTTATTTTTACTTTAGTGTCTAATTTTTCTCTTAGTAAGTCTTGAACGTATTCGTATTCGTTATATCTTTTGTGAGATTTTACGTTATGTTTTTTGTCTGAGCTTTTTTCTTCAGCTACTCTTACTGATAATTTTTCGTTTGTTATTTCGCGGGCCATTTTGATTATTTCATTTTGATCTTCAAGTTTGCTTAAAGCTCTTGCGTGTCCCATCGTAAGTTTTTTGCTTTGAATCATCTCTTGAACTTCTTCTGGAAGCCTTAGTAAGCCTAACATATTAGTTATGTGACTTCTACTCTTACTTACTTTTTTTGCTAATTGTTCTTGAGTTAAATTTAATTTGTCTATTAAGCTTTTATATGCCATTGCTTCTTCTAAAGCAGTTAGGTTTTCTCTTTGAAGGTTTTCTAATAAGGCTATTTCAGCCATTTTTTCATCGCTTAATTGCCTAATAATTGCTGGAATAGTCTCTTTGCCAGCTATTTTACTAGCTTTTAGTCTTCTTTCCCCTGCAATTACATCGTAACCTTTGATACTTTTTTTGACAATGATTGGCTCAATAACTCCATTTTCTTTAATGGATTCTGCAAGTTCATTTAACGCATTTTCATCAAAAACTGTTCGTGGCTGATAGGGGTTTGGTCTTAATTCATCTAATTTTAACTCAATTATTTCTTCATTATTTACTTCTTTATATAAATTCTTTTCAAATTCACTAACGTTTTCAACATTTAAGTTATCTAAATCAAATAGCTGTTCTAGTCCTTTTCCTAGTGCTCTTCTACTTTCCATTTCTTGTAATCACCTCTTTTGCTAAATTAATATATGCCTCTGCCCCTCTACTTTTTGGGTCGTAGGCAATTATCGGTTTACCATGACTTGGAGCTTCTGATAATCTGACAAGTCTTGGTATTATTGTATCATATACTCTTTCTTTAAAATAACTTTTTATATCTTGAACAACTTCTAAGCCAAGATTTGTTCTATTATCCAGCATTGTAAGTAGTACTCCCTCAATATCTAAAGAAGGATTTAATGTTTTCTGAGCAAGCATTATTGAATTTAATAGTTGCATAATTCCTTCTAGGGCGAAAAACTCACACTGAACTGGAATTATAACTGAATTTGCCGCACATAAAGCATTAGTTGTAAGTAATCCTAGTGATGGCGGACAATCAATTATAATATAATCAAACATGTCTTCAGCCATCATTAGTTGATTTTTTAATTGTCTACTTTTAGAAAATTCTGGATCTAATCTGCTTTGTTCCATAAGTTCAATATCAGCACCAGCTAAACTTATTGTTGCTGGAATTATATACAAATTCTTAAATTTGGTTTTTTTTATGACTTCTTTTAGTTCAGCTTTTCCAATCAATAAATCATATATACTTTTTTTTATGTCACCTTTATCGATTCCAAGGCCTGTAGTACTATTTCCCTGTGGGTCTAAATCGATTAGTAATACTCTTCTTCCTAGATAACCTAGGGAAGCTGCTAAATTTATACTAGAAGTTGTTTTACCAACTCCACCTTTTTGATTAACGAGTGCGATTGTTTTTCCCATTTTACCACCATTTTCATTTTTCTAGCTATATCCATTTTAACACAATAATCAATATAAATCTATTAATTTTGTCTAAAAACAAAAAGTACAATTCATAGCCTCTACATTTTATAACTCATTTGTTTTTTTACTCTAGTTAATTCTTTGCTTAAATCCTTGCTATAAAAGTTGTATACAAATATTAGATATTGATGCCAAGTTTTCTTAAGTTAATTATTTGACATATAGAATTTGGCTTAACTTCGAAAATAAATTGATTGATATTTTAGAAGCTGTTTGTTTATACTTTTTTTATGCTTTATGTATTAAAAAAAACAAATCAATTATACTTATCATCTTAAATAATTTATTTTAACAAAAAGAACAAAGACTATTCTTTGTTCATTTTTTGTTTTAATTTTTCAACAAGCTCTTCTTTGGTTAATTTTTCATAACCTTTTATTTTTTCTTCTTTAGCTATGTCTTGAAGGTCTTCTAATGTTAGATCCTCTAGTTTAGCTTCTTTAATGTTTGGATTATCATTTTCTTTTTCTTCTTCTGGCATTTTACCATGTTTTACTAGGTAATCTATTTGTTCTTTAGTAATTGTTTCATACTCTAGTAAGGTTTCAGCAATTAGTTTTAATAAATCCATATTTTCTTTGATAATTTTCTCAGTTACTTTGTATTGTTTGTTTATTATTTTGCTTACTTCTTCATCGATTTGTTTAGCTACTTCGTGTGAGAAATTCTGAGCTTTATTATAATCTCTTCCTAAGAAAACATTAGACTGTCTTTCCTCAAATTGAATTGGGCCTAAATCACTCATTCCGTATTCAGTAACCATGGCTCTAGCTATTCTTGTAGCTTTTTCAAAGTCATTTGAAGCTCCTGTTGTTACTTCATTAAACATAACTTCTTCAGCTACTCTACCAGCTAAGAGTCCACTAATTGTTTGAAGAAGTTCATTCTTAGTTGAAAGATATGTTTCTTCTTTTGGAAGCATTAAGTTATAACCTCCGGCTTGTCCTCTAGGAATAATTGTTATTTTTTGAACATCGTTTGCCCCTTCTAATTTTATACCGACAACGGCGTGACCTGCTTCATGGTATGCGACTGTTTTCTTCTCTTTTTCAGTGTATTTATGAGATTTTTTGGCTGGCCCCATAAGTACTCTATCGTGGGCCTCGTCTATTTCGGCCATGGTAATGGCTTTTTTATTTCTTCTTACTGTTAATAAAGCGGCTTCGTTAAGCAAGTTTTCTAGATCTGCTCCACTAAATCCTACTGTTCTTTTGGCCAAATTCGAAAGTGTTATATTTGGAGCGAATATTTTACCTTTAGCGTGAACTGCTAGTATTTCTTCTCTTCCTTTAGCGTCTGGAAGATTTACGGTTACTTGTCTATCAAATCTACCTGGCCTTAAAAGCGCTGGATCTAGTACATCTGGTCTATTGGTAGCGGCAATTATAATAATTCCTTCATTAGCTCCAAAGCCATCCATTTCTGTTAATAATTGGTTTAATGTTTGTTCTCTTTCGTCATGTCCACCACCTAAACCAGTACCTCTTTGTCTTCCAACAGCATCAATTTCATCTATAAATATTAAACAAGGTGCGCTTTGTTTAGCTTGCTTGAACATGTCTCTAACACGAGAGGCACCAACACCCACAAATAGTTCAACAAAGTCTGAACCACTTATAAAGTAAAATGGTACATTTGCTTCTCCAGCTACAGCTCTAGCAAGTAAAGTTTTACCTGTTCCTGGAGGACCTACTAATAGGACTCCTTTTGGAATTCTAGCTCCCATTTTTTGGAATTTTTTGGGAGCTTTTAAAAAGTCTATTAACTCTTCTAACTCTTCTTTTTCTTCATCTAATCCAGCCACATCTTTAAATGTTACTTTGTTTTCACCATTTGAAAGTCTAGCTTTTGATCTACCAAAGTCCATAGATCTATTTCCGTCCATCTGTTTTCCAAATACTCTATTAATAGCATATAAGGTTATACCAATAAGTATTATAGTTGGTAAATAATTCATAATAAATATTAATATTGGGCTTGAGCCGGCGTCAGACTGTGTTTTAAAAGTAAAGTTAGCTTCTTTTTCAGCTTCTAATAGTTTTACCATACTTTCGTCTGTTAAAGGCATATTAAATGTAAAAGTTTCATTACTTTTATAGTCTTTTAGCTTACCTGAAACTCTATATATGCTAGCGTTAGTATTAGGTGTTACAGTTACTTCTTTTACTTCTCCATCTTCTACTTCGTTCATAAATTTACTGTAATTTATTTCGTGAATTTCTGTGTTCATAGTATTAACTAAAGTCATTATAATTAAGAAAAACACTAATAGGAATGCATAAGGGATTAATCCTTTTTTTATAACTTTTTTATTCATAAAAACGTCCTTTCTAAAAATACTTAACTATTATATCATAGTTTTCGGTGTTTGCACGGTCAAATTTGCTTTTTTTTAGGCCTGGTATCCAAAGTATATTATTTTTATCATCTGTGACTATAGGATATGTATCTCTTTTGCTATTTGGAATTTTCTCATCAATAAATATATCTTTGACTTTTTTACTACCATTTAATCCTTTTATATAGATTTTGTCACCTTTCTTTCTCGTCCTTATATGGATAGGAAGGTTTATATCTTTTGAATTCAGCTTTATTACGTAATTTGTTTTTTCTTTTGTTTCTTCTATCTTCTTTATTATGTGATTATTTGGAAGCTTTAATTCATCTTCAAGGATAAAGTCATATTCTTTTTCTTCTTCTTTTTTTGTAATATAGGCTTTATCATATGATTTATTAAACGTTTTGTGTTGTGGAAGATCTAATTTTAAATTAGGTCTTTTATTTTCTAGAAGGTCTATAATTGAATTTATATGATTTTCTTTAATCAAATTTATGGATTTGCCATATTTTTGCTTTAAGATATTGTATATAATTTTCTGCTTAATAATATTATCTTTTTTATTAAATACTTTTACATTAAGTTCGTTTTCTCTATAAATGGATGGAAGTAAATTATCTACTTCTTTATTTATGTAATTATCATAAGTTTCTAGTGTTTCACTTAGCTTTAAAAAGTTTTTATGAATCATTTTATTTTCATTTTTTAAAGGTGGTAGAATGTATTTTCTAAATCTATTTCTAGTATATGTGTCTTCACTATTAGTTTTATCTATAGCGTGGGGAATTTTTTCTTTTGTAACGTATTCTTTTATCTCTTCTTTAGTTACATATATAAGTGGTCTATATATTATATAATTTTCTCGTTTGGATATTTTACTAAATCCTTTAAATCCATCCATATTGGTTCCCCTAGCTAGACGCATTAGAATTGTTTCAATAAGGTCATCCCCATGATGGGCAGTAAGTAAATACTTGGCGTTATATTTTTTTATTAGGTTTTCAAAGAATGTATATCTTTTTTCTCTGGCATAATTTTCTGTGTTACCGATATATTCTTTTATTTTTTCGTATTCATAGGTAATATTATTACTTAAACAGTATTTTTTTACCATTTCGGCTTCTTCTTTACTTTCTTTTCTTAAATTATGATTAACATGAGCGCAAATTAAATTCAAATTCTTTTCTTCTTTCAAAGATAGCAGTAAATTTAATAAGCACATTGAATCTGGTCCCCCTGAAGTCGCAACTATAAGTGTTTCATTGTTTGGGAGTTCTTTTTTTATATCGTTAATTACTTCATGCATTTTCATCACCCCATTTGATAGGTGTTATCCCGTTTGCAACTAGAAAATTATTGGTTTTAGAAAATGGTTTACTGCCAAAAAATCCTCTATAAGCAGAAAGTGGCGATGGGTGTGGAGCTTCGATAATATAGTGCTGTTTATTTGTTATTAGATTTTTTTTACTTCTGGCGTAACTTCCCCAAAGAATAAAAACAATTGGTTTTTCTCTTTCATTTAATAATTTTATTAAATTATCTGTAAATGTTTCCCATCCTTTATCCTTATGGGAAAGTGGGTTGTCTTTAATAACGGTCATGATCGAGTTTAACAAAAATACTCCTTGTTTTGCCCAATCGGTTAGGTTATTATTTGTTCTAACAACACCTAAATCATCTTTTAGTTCTCTAAATATGTTGTCAAGTGATGGTGGTCTTTTAACACCTTCTTCTACAGAAAATGAAAGTCCGTGAGCTTCTTTTGGTCCGTGATAAGGGTCTTGACCTAATATTACAACTTTTACTTCGTCGTAATCTGTGTATCTTAGAGCATTAAATATATTTTTATATTCTGGATAGATGATTTTTTTACTGTATTCATCTTTAACAAAAATACCTAACTGCTTAAAATAAGGTTTTTGCATTTCATCAGATAAAATAATATCCCACTTCTTATTAATCATAGTTACACCTCTTTGCCATATATTTTAACATTTTATATATAAAATATCTACTGTTTTTTATTCAAAAACTGTTAGCCTTTTTTGGTTAACAGTTTATCTAATGTGACTATTTTCTAATTCTTAATTATCTATAATCAAATTAATTATGAAAACTCTTATAAGTTGTTTGAAATTTCTATAAATATTTCTATTGGTAAAGCTTCAGCTCTAACGGATAAATCTAAATTATGCCTATTTAAAATTTCTTCTATTTTACTTAAATCATACTCTTTTAAGTTGTTTCTTAATGTTTTTCTTTTTTGTTTAAAAGAATCTCTTATGAGTTTGAAAAAATTATCTTCATTTTTAAGTGGAAGTTTTTCTTTTTTTGTAAAGCAAACTACGATACTATCAACGTTTGGCTTTGGTATAAATACATTTCTACTGATGTCTAGTATTTTTTCTATATTATAATAGTAATTTAGATATATGGAAAGTGAATTATATTCTTTTGTCCCTGGTTTGGCTTTAAATCTATTTCCAACTTCTTTTTGAACCATTACTACTATTTTGTCAATATTTAATTTATCTTCGATTAATTTGATTATAATCGGGGTTGTAATATAGTACGGAAGGTTTGCGACAACATATAATTTTTTATATTCGTAATCTTTTATATCATTTTTTATGTCTCTTTTTAAAAAATCATCATATATTACTTTTGTATTATTGTGGATATTTTTTTCTAAAACTGGCTTTATGCTTTCATCTATTTCATAGGCTATAACATTTCTAGCAATTTTTCCGAGTTCTGATGTAAGGGATCCTGCTCCGGGGCCTATTTCAATAACCAGAGTTTCATTATCTATTTCGGACTTGGATATTATTTTTTTAATAACATTTTCGTCAACAATAAAATTTTGACCAAATTTTTTTTTAAATTTAAAGTTTTGTTTTTCTAAATCTTCTTTCATTTTATTTGGGGAATATTCCATATTTTATCTCCTTAATTTTTTTGACATTTTTAGTAGTTTCTACTTTGAATTTATACATGTATATTTTTTATTCTTTTATATTTTTCTACTGCTTATCATAAAAACGAGGTCTTTCCTTCAGTTTGTCTTTGGCTTTCTTTCCTCGTATTCGTTAACTTTACCTATAATGCTTATTCCGCCTACTTCATCGACCTCTATTTGTATTCCCTGTAATTGATATATTCCACTTGGCAACCTATCATAAAATTTAATATCAACGTCGTCAGAAAAAATTAGTTCATTTAAGTTCATGTCATCTAGTTCACGACTGTTTAAAATTCTTTTTATGTTGCCGTTACTAATTACAACATATTTCTGTTGTTGCATATCCATAAAACCGCCTCTATTTTATTTTTATCATAAATTTGACATAATGTAAAGAAAAAATGAGGATTAATATCCCCATCTTTGAACGCTATATTTTGTATTATTACCTGTGGCCAAATTAACGGCTGGATCACTTTCAGTTTTGAAAGCTAGGTCCATATGGACTATTCCTTTATTCCAATCGTTTCTCATAGCTGATCCGGTATCTAATACTATAGCATCGAATGTTCCTAGGTTTGTACTTTCAACTTTGATTATGCTTCCACAAGGGAATTTATCTAAAGCTGCGGCCAGAATACGTACTTTTCCATATTCTTCATCGTTATAATACTCTCCGTCTTTTGTAAGACTGTGGTATGAACCATACTTTGTTTTACAAGCTAAGGTTCCATATCCTGAACATCCTGCACAATCAGCACCATAACCTGTTAGTTTCCCTACATAGTCAGCTTTTTCTCCGGTTCCAATTTCAATTTCTGCATTTTTTGAACTTTCGATAATTTCGAGGTTTTCACCATTTTCATCGACATAAGCAAGTCCATTGTGCCCCTCTTCTTTTGTAACCACTGTCCCTGTAGGTAGGTTTTTATTATAAGTTTTGACTGTTTCGTATTCAATAACTTTTGTAAAAGCTATCATTCTCTTGGTCTGGTTTAAGTTTTTTACTTCAACTTTCTTTTCTGAAATTAGACTGCCAGAACTAAACATTCCTGCGATTAAAATAATTACTATAAATATCTTAAAGATTCGCAGGTGATTTTTATTCATATTTCACCTCTAAATTTCAAAATTGAAACCATTTACAGTATACCATTTTTAGGCTTTAAAGTCAATTTTTGCTTGGCTTTTATCCCTTTTATTTCAATGATTTTTGCATA
This sequence comes from uncultured Bacillota bacterium, assembly GCA_900318075.1. Taxonomy (GTDB): domain Bacteria; phylum Bacillota_I; class Bacilli_A; order RF39; family UBA660; genus Coprosoma. Next base: position 15,600 of record ONJI01000046.1, read on the forward strand.
TTTTTGGAAAATGATACTTTTTATGGCCTTAATGAATTTATTAATTATCTAAATTTTTAAATTAAAAAGTTTGATGGCGTTTTTTGTTGTTTCTTTTAAAACTTTTTCAGTTTCGATATTTTTTAGCTCAGCTATTTTTTCAGCAACATATTTTATATTATATGGTTCGTTAATGTGTCCTCTATATGGCTCTGGCGTTAAAAATGGGCTATCTGTTTCTAAAACGAAATTTTTTATATCTAATTCTTTTACTATTTCTTTTAAATTTTTTTCATTTTTAAATGTTAATATTCCGCCGATACCTAGGGTAATATCTTGACTAATTATTTTTTTTGCCATTTCTAGGTCATATCCATAGCAGTGCATGTTGCATTTTGTGGTTTCTTTTTTGTATGTTTTAATTATATTATATGTATCTTCTTTGGCATCTCTACTATGAATGACTATTGTTTTATCATATTTATTTGCAAGATCTATCTGTCTAATAAATAGTTTTTTCTGATTTTCTTTGTTGTCATCTTTGTAATGGTAGTCTAGGCCAATTTCACCAATTCCAACTATTTTTGAGTTTTTTAAATTTTTTTCTATTTTTTGTATGTCTTCTTCGGTATAAGTATCGGCAAATTCTGGATGAATGCCGATAGTTCCATAGACATTGTCATATTTTTCTATAAGTTCAATTATTTCATCTATGTCTTTTGGACTAGCACTACTCACTATTATTATATTCTCTTTCATTTTTTTTATTACTTCATCTTGATTATCATAATCTTCTTTTAAAATATGACAGTGGGTATCTATCATCATTTTTCATCACCAACTTAATTATAAAGAAAAAAAGGATGTTTGTCATCCTTCATTTTTTTGAATTTTTCTTATATAGATAAATCTGAGAAAGCTTACAATTATAAATAATAAATATGTAAAATCTAAAAGGTTGAAATTTAACATAACCATAGTACTTAGATAGGTTATTCCTACTACAAACATCACACTTATAAAGCTTATTTTATTTGTAGTCATATATTTTCCTCTCTATTACTGCCTTTTTTAATATACCATGTTATTTATTATTTGAAGCATTATTTTATCGACATTTTACAACAATTTACATATATTTTCAAAATTTTTCTTTTTAAATGCTTTAAAAGATTTTATATTTCTTTCATTCTTCTTTATTCTTAAAATATTCTTCTTTATCTATTCTTTGAAATAATATTTCTGGGTTACTTAGTGTTATTCCTGGGTCCATTCCTTTGAAGTCTTTAGTTGTATCAAATCCTCTATTCTCAGTATTTAATTGTTTAAATATTTTATCGGCTGTTTCTGGTAAGAATGCTTGTAAATACACAGTAGCTATTCTTATAGATTCAAGTAGATTATATAATACTGTCTTTAATCTTTCTTCTTTTTCTTGGTCTTTAGCTAAAACCCAAGGTTCAGTTTCATCAATATATTTATTACTTCTTTTATATAAGCTGAATATTTCATTAATTGCTTCAGCTATTTTTAGATTATTCATTTTTTCTTCTACTTTGTCCCCTAATGATTTTGCTTGTTCTATTAGTTCTTTATCAACATCTTCAAAGGCTTTTGGTGCGTATACTTTACTATCAAAGTATTTTTTGGACATGCTTATAGTTCTATTTACTAGGTTTCCTAAGACATTGGCTAAATCAGAATTATATTTATCAAGTATTAAGTCTACTCCGATATTTCCATCATGTAATAAGCCTAATTCACTTAATAAATAATATCTAACGCCATCAGCTGTAAAATCTTTTGCTAATGTATCGGCATATAACATATTTCCTTTTGATTTACTCATCTTTTCACCTTTTGAATCAACTAAAAATGGGTGTCCTAAAACTTGTTTTGTTATTGGAAGTTCTAAAGCTTTTAACATAATTGGCCAATAAATTGTGTGAAATCTCAAGATATCTTTTCCAACTATGTGCAAATCTGCAGGCCAGTATTTATTAAATTTTTCTTCGTCAGTTCCATAGCCTATAAATGTTATATAATTAGTTAGAGCATCAAGCCATACATAAACTACATGTTTTTCATCAAATGGTACTTTTACTCCCCAATCAAAAGACGTTCTTGATACACAAAGATCATCTAACCCTTGTTCAATAAATTTTAACATTTCGTTTCTCTTTGTCTCTGGTACAATGTAATCTTTATTGTTTTCTATATATTCTTTAAGCCATTTTTCATATTTTTTTAAATTTAAGAAGTATGCCTCTTCTTTTGTTTTATGAACTTCTCTTCCACAATCTGGGCATTTGCCATCTACAAGTTGTGATTCTGTAAAGAATGATTCACATGGTGTACAGTACCATCCTTCGTAGGATCCTTTATATATATCACCTTTATCGTATAGTTTTTGGAATATTTTTTGCACTTGTTCTTTATGGTTTGGATTTGTGGTTCTAACAAAATTTGTATAGTCGACATTTACTGATTCTAATACTCTTTTTACTTCTAACGAAATACCATCTACAAAGTCTTGGGGGTTTTGGCTATTTTCTTCTGCTTTCTGTTCAACTTTTTGTCCATGTTCGTCCATTCCTGTTTGAAAAATAACATCGTATCCTTGCAATTTTTTGTATCTAGCTATTGCATCTGCTAAGACTGCACTGTAGGCATTTCCTACTTGTGGTTTTCCTGATGCATAAAATATTGGCGTTGTAATGTAATATGTTTTATCCATTATATCTCCTCCTTTTAATATAAAAACGTCCTTAAAATAAGGACGTCATGAACGTGGTACCACCTTAATTTGTAAGTGTTACTTACCTCTTATTTTTAACGCATTATTACGGATTAATTTAACTATTCGATTAATCTGCTCTGGAGCCATTTAGTGTAGTTTCCTTGTTTATTTCCACCTTACATAAACTCTCTATAAAGTTAGCTACATTTCTTTCCTTCTTCGCATTTATGTGAATTATAGCATTTTTTTGTTTATTATTCAATATGTTTAGTCAAAAATGTAGTTAAAATGGATATTGTTTTTATTTTACTTTCGTCTATTTTTTCTTTAGTTATTACAATTATGGATCCGATAACATCCCCATTTATTATAATCGGATTTATGACAATGTTTCCGCTTTCTTTTTCGTTTTTTGTAAATAATATGTTTTCATTTTCCTTAATTATCATTTGTCTATTTTCTAATATTTTTAATATTTCATCACTTATTTCTCTATTTAAGTATTTTTGTTTAGCTATTCCATTAATAATTATATATTTGTCTTTATCTGTTATAAGAACGTCTGCTTTCAGAGTTTCTTTTAATACACTAGCAATGGTATTCTCAATATCTATCAGTTGATTTAATTGCGAATATTTTCTCAATATAATATCATTATTTTCAATAAATATTTCTAAATTGTCTCCACTTTTTATTCTAAGATTTTGTCTTATTCCTTTTGGTAGGACTATTCTTCCAAGGTCGTCTATTCTTCTTATGGTTCCTATTTTCATTTTTTTCCTTCTTTCTAAGCTTTAGTGTGCGTTTTTTTGTTGAAATTATACTTTAAAATAATATTGCTTTTCCTAATTAAAAGGATCTTTGAATGTGTGCGAAAAATTACATTTTTTGGTTTATCAAGATGTCTTTCAGATATTACAACGAAATATTTGTCACAATAAAAAGAATTTGATTATCATTTCAAATTCTTTTATTTTCTTTTTCTGTTTTTTTCTATTATATTCATTAAATCTATCATGTAGTATACATAGTGTTTATCTAGTTTTACGGTATCTAGAATGATGTATAGAATATTTAATCTACTAGTAAATCTGAACATTTTTCCTATTTTTGTTAATTCATAAAATAGTTTTTCGCCGTCAATATTTTCGGCTTCTTTTTTACTTATAGGAATTTCAATAAAATTTTTTGTTTGTCTTATATTTGTTATATTTAGTTTTTGAACTAGTTTTTCAAGCCACTGTTCATACATGTATATTTCTAACTTTTCATCTATTTTACCAAATCTATCTTCGATTTCGTTTTTAACTTCTATGATTTTTTCTTTGGAATCAATAGTGTTTATAAGTTTATGTATTTCTATTTTTAAATCCTCATCTGATACGTAGCTATCATCAATTGATGTATCTACTTCAATTACAGGTCTTGTATCTTTTTCATCGTCTTTTACTGTTTCTATTCCTTTTAGTTTATTTACTTCTTCATTGAGCATTTCCATAAATAGTTCAATACCAACGCCATCTATATATCCTGCTTGTTCGCTCCCTAAGAGGTCTCCTGCTCCTCTAATTGATAAATCTCTCATGGCAATGGCAAAACCGCTTCCAAGCTCAGTAAATTCTTTTATTACTTTTAATCTCTTTGTGGCTATTTCTGATAAAACTTTTCTATTGTTATACAAGAGATAACAATATGCTACTTTGTTGCTTCTACCAATTCTACCTCTAATTTGATATAACTGTGATAATCCAAATCTATCTGCATCCATTATAATTAGTGTGTTGACGGTTGGAATATCTATACCTGTTTCGATAATTGTCGTGCATAATAAAATATCAAATTCATGGTTTGAAAATCTTATCATTATGTCTTCAAGTTTGTTTTTATCCATTCTTCCATGGGCTATTTCTATTTTAGCATCAGGTACTAATTTTTGAATTTCTACTTTTTTAGCTTCAATATTTGCTATGTGGTTATATAGAATAAAGACTTGCCCTATTCTAGCTAATTCTTTGGTAATCGCATCTTTGATTATTTGACTATTTTCAGCAAGAACATAGGTTTGAATTGGGTATCTCTCTGCTGGTGGGGTTTCAATCATCGATAGGCTTCTAATTCCGGCCATTGACATTTGCAGGGTTCTTGGAATTGGGGTTGCAGATAATGTTAAAACGTCTATGCTATTTTTGTATTCTTTAATTTTTTCTTTGTGTTTGACTCCAAATCTTTGTTCTTCGTCGATTACTAATAGTCCTAAATCTTTAAATTTTACGTCATCGGATAAGATTCTATGAGTTCCTATTAATAAATCTATTTGTCCTTTTTCTATCTTTTCTAGGGTTTCTTTTAATTCTTTGTTTGTTATGAATCTATTTAATATTGCAATATCAACTGGAAATGATTTGAATCTATCGATAGCGTTTTTGAAGTGCTGGGAAGAAAGTATTGTCGTTGGGCAAAGTAAGGCAGCTTGTTTTCCTGACAGAATGCATTTAAATATAGCTCTAAAAGCTACTTCTGTTTTACCATAGCCAACGTCTCCACATAATAGTCTATCCATTGGCTTATTTGACTGCATGTCTTTTTTGATTTCTTCGGTTACTTTTAGCTGGTCTTTTGTTTCTTCATATTTGAATTCTTTTTCGAAGCTTATTTGATCTATATCATCTTCATTAAAAGCAAATCCTTTTTTTGATTCTCTTAACGCATAAAGTGTTAGTAAATCGGCAGCTATATCTTCGGCTCTTTTTCTCGCTTTTGTTTTTGTTTTTTCCCACTCACGGCCTCCTAATTTATTTAGTTTAGGAACAGAGCCTTCTTTTCCTGAATATTTGGTGATCAAATCAAGTTTTTCCACAGGAATATATAATTTATCGCCACCTTGGTATTTGACAGTTAGATAGTCTTTTTTTATTCCATTTTTAACTATTGTATGAAGCCCTTCATACTGTCCTATTCCATGGGCTCCATGCACAACATAATCACCAATATTTAACTTTGTAATGTCTTTTATTCTGGTTCCATATCTAAATTTCGTCTTATAGGCGTTTTCACTTTTTTGATTAAATAGTTCTCTATTTGTAATGACAATGTATTCATCTGTTTCAAATCCATTATTTAGATTCTTAACTATTAGGTTTATTTTTTTTGAATATATTTCTCTTTCATTTGTATAAACTAATAAAGGGTTTTCTAACTGTTCTATTAGTTTATTTATTTGATACCTATTATCTAGGCAAATTATTACTTTTTTATTTTTCTTTAAATATAAATTTAACCTCTGATTTATCCCTGATATTCCTTTTGGAAAAGGCTCTATTTGATATGTTCTATAAGTTTTAACATTATTTCCTTTACCATTATCGAACATTTCAAATATAATAGCATTTTTGTCATTAATTTTGTTTAAGTCATTCATATAAGATGTATCTTCTTCTCTTTGGGTACTTATATTATAATTTCTTATTTCTTCTAGTAATTGGTTATAATTATTTTTTAAGTCATTATAGTTATCATATACGGTGATATAATCTTCCATATATCCTGATATATTCGTTACTATGGTATATTTATCCATATCTCGATATGGGATGTCAAAGGAGTTTTTTATTAATTTTTCGGTGTTTGGAAAGATAGTTATTTTATCTATTTCTTTTAAAGTTCTTTGGGTATTTGGATCAAAGGTCTTTATTGTATCTACTGTTTCTCCCCAAAATTCTATTCTTACTGGTTCTTCCATATTTATTGGAAATATATCTAAAACAAAACCTCGAGTCGCTATTTCACCAGTCATAGTGACAGTTGTTTCTCTTTTATATCCTAAATCAAATAGTTTTTCTTCTAATTTTTTGATTTCATAGTCTTTTTCTTTTTCGATGTTAATATAACTTTCTTTAAAGTTTTCTTTTGGTGGAAGGTATCTTAAATAACCCATTAGATTGGTAATAATAATATGTTTTTCGTCTTTTAATAAACTATCAATTGTCTCTAGTCTGGTTGTTTTAAATTCTGGTGATATGGCAATTGCTTCACTTGTTAGAAAATCATCCATGGGAAAAAGCCTTACTTTGTCGGTAAGGGTACTTATACTATTAAAGATTTTGCTGGCATCATTTAAATTTGATGTTACATATAAGATTGATTTTTTTTCTTTTTTGAACTTTTGATATATGTATAGACTTTTTAGTTCTGAAGTAAGTCCAATTACTTCTTTTTCATCTTTTATTTCTAATATCTTATCAAGAAAGCTCATTTTCATAATCCTTAGAATTATATTTGTTCATAACATTATCAAAGTTCATTGTTAAATAATCATTTATAAGTTCTTCGGCATATTTATTTACGCTATTTATTTTGTTTAATTCTTCTTTTGATATTTTTCCGATAACGTAATCTATTTTGTCTTCATTATTATTTTTAGAAATTCCTATTTTTACTCTTTTATATTCATTTGTATGAATATTGTTTTCAATGTTTTTTAAGCCGTTATGTCCACCTGAAGAACCTTTATATTTTAATTTTAAATGGCCTGCTTCAGTATCTAGGTCATCACATATTACAAGTATGTTTTCTTTTTCTATTTTGTAAAAATCCATAAATTTTTTTATTACTTCACCGGATAAATTCATAAATTTTTGAGGTTTTAATAATATTATTTTTTCATCGTTGTAATTAAATGTTGTATAAAGACCTTCAAATTTTTCTTTGTCTATAGTTATTCCTTTATTTTTAGCATATTCATCTATAAATCTAAATCCGGCATTATGTCTAGTGTTTTGATATTCTTTACCAGGATTTCCTAGGGCTGCAATTCATTTCATAATATCACCTTTTTTCCGTTAGTATTATACTATTTAAATGTAAAAGAAGTCAATTTTATGACTTCTTATTCTAATTCTTTTTCATATAATTCTTTATATGTTTCACTTGTTTTTAAAAGTTCTTTATGTGTGCCTTCGGCTTCTACTTTGCCCTTATTAATTAATAGTAATCTATCGGCGTCTATTACTGTGGAAAGTCTATGGGCTATTATTAATATTGTATATTCTCCTTTCATGCTGTTGATAGCTTTTTGGACTTGTTTTTGAGTTTCGTTATCTAAAGCAGATGTTGCTTCATCAAAAAGAATTATTTCAGTTTTTTTAAGTAGGGCTCTTGCAATAGCTAATCTTTGTCTTTGTCCGCCTGATAAAGTTAGTCCTCCTTCGCCAACAAGCGTGTCATATTTATCTGGTAATGTCATTATATAATCATGAAGCTGGGCAATTTTACAAGCTTCTATTATTTCTTCATCTGTAGCGTCATCTTTTGAAACTTTTAAGTTTTCTTTTATGCTGAAATTAAAAATATATGGGGATTGGGTAATTATAGAAATATTGTCTCTAATGCTATCTTTATCTAGTGTATTTATGTCAAAACCATCTATTGTTATTTTTCCACTATCAACTTTATATAATCTATCAATAAGATTAAATATAGTCGTTTTTCCTTCTCCACTTTTACCTACGAAGGCTACTGTTTCGTTGGCTTTTATTTTAAATGATATGTTTTTTAGTATTTTCCTATCTTTTTCATAGCCAAATGTAACATTTTTAAATTCAAAATTGCCTTCAATTTTATCAAGATGTTTTTTTCCAAATTTTTCTTTTTTAAATTTACCTTCTGTTATTTCAAAAACTCTAGATGCGGATAAGGTAAATCTCTTTGTTTGTTCGTTAAAATTAGTTATTGAATATAGTAAGTTGTATATTCTGGTTTGATACATGTATATTACTATCAGGTTATCTATTGTTAATCTATTTGTTTTTATAAGTATTACTCCTAGTATTATAAATAGAAATCCTGATATATCTTGCATTGACCCACTTATTAAATCATATTTTCTTTGTTCTAATGCTAAATCTAGTTGTGCCTTATTGGCATTTTCTATTTTATCCATGACTTTTTTTATAAAACTTGTTCCATAATTTAAAACTTTTATATCTCTTATTCCTCTTACAATCTCTGCTATTAGTCCACTGTTTTTTTCATTTAACTCTCTATTCTTTTTAGATCTTGTAAACCATAAATTCGCGTTTGTCTTTTCAATCCAAAATATAATAAATAATGTGATTAAGCAATAAATGAACATTTCCTTACTTACAACAAAAATAGCTCCAATTATTCCGATATCTGTGATTATTTTTGATAAATAAAACATTGACATACTGATAATATCTGAGAGATTTTCAGTATCTTTTGTTAATCTATCTATAAAAACGCCTGATGAATGTGCATCTATTTCTTTTATATCTAGTTTTAATGTCTCTTCTGTTAAGTTTCTTTGAATATCATTTAACATTTTATAGTAAAATTTAAAATATAATTTTCTTGAAATATAAAATACTATATTCCTTAATAATTCTAAAAAAAGTATTATGGTAGAGACAAATATTAATTTTTCGAGTAATCCTTTATTCAGACTTAATAATTGTTTTGCTGAAAGAAGTGGTGTTATTAAATTAATTAAAAAATCAATTATTAAAACAAACGAGTATAAAAATAAGAGTTTTTTGTATTTTTTTGCATATGGCCATGTTTTTTTTAAAACTGTCCATGTCTCTTTTAATTTTACTTTTTCTTTTTTTACTTCTTCCATTTTTTTTACTCCTTTTTTATAAACCTTTTCATGTAACAATTATAACAATTTGAATAATTATTTTTTAAACAATATTGACTTAAAAAGAAGCTTTTTGTAAAGTTAGTTTAGTTACCAACTTTATTAATTGCTTCGTTTTTTATATATTCTTGATATACTTCATTTTTCGGTATTTTTCTTTCTTTAGCAACCTTTTTAATTGCTTCTTTTGAAGATATTCCATCTTCTATATAAAGATTTAGATGATCTATTATTGATAGGTCATCGTAGTTTTTAGTTTCAGTTTCTTCCTCAACAACAAGAACTATTTCTCCTTTTATGTTTTCCACAGTATTAATGATGTTTTCCACATTATCTCTTATTACTTCTTCATATTTTTTGCTTATTTCTCTTATTATAGCTATTTTTCTATTACCTAATACTTCTAAAATATTGTCTAGCGTTTTTGCAAGTCTATGTGGTGCTTCATAAAATACTAGTGGATATTTATTATTTTTAAGTAATTCCAGTTCTTTTTTTCTTTTCGAATCTTTACTGTTTAAAAATCCATAAAAGGTAAATGGCCCTCCGGCTAAGCCTGACATAACGACGGCTGGTATTATTGCGGTTGGACCTGGAAGGCAAACTACATTGTATCCTTCTTTTATGGCACTGTTTACTAATATATAGCCTGGATCACTTATTACTGGAGTTCCTGCATCACTTACTACAGCAATATTTTTTCCTTTTTTTAAGTATTCTATTTCTTTTGTTATCATTTTTTCTTCATTATATAAGTGACATGATAGTAATCTTTTATTAATATCATAGTGTTTTAGCAATATATTTGTTGTTCTTGTATCTTCAGCAAATATTACATCAACTTCTTTTAATGTTTTCAAGGCTCGTAAAGTAATATCTTCTAGATTGCCAATGGGAGTTGGTATAATGTAAAGGGTTGGAGTATTATCATAACTTTTTTGTTTCATTTTTATCACTTTCTTTTTTTTTATTAAGGTTATTGTGTTATTTTGACATCTTGTTTGTTTTATTTATTGTGTCTTTTATAAGTCGATAGTCTTAATTAATTTATCGTTACTTTTCTTATATTTTTCTTTATTAGTTAGTTATCAATTTTTTTATTTAAAATAATTTTTCATTTCTTCGGTATAACTACCGTCAACATTATGAGTATATAGTGGTGGTAGTATTTTTAATCCTTTATTTCCATTTTTCTTACCTTCAACCAATAAAATATTGGCGTCTTTATCTTTTTTTGGATAAATAAATCTTATTTTTTTTGGTTCTATGTTGTATTTTCGCATGGTCGTTAATATATCAATCAATCTCTCTGGTCTATGTACTAGACCTATTGTTCCTCCATTTTTTAATATTTTTCTAGATATTTTACATAGATCATCTATATTTAAATTTATCTCGTGTCTAGCAATCGTTTTATAATCATTTTTATTTAATTTTGAATTTTTTTTAATTTCAAAGTATGGAGGGTTGCAAGTAATAATATCAAATTCTTCATTATTAAAGTTATTATTTTTTATATCATCATTTATAATTGTTATTTGATTTTCTAATTTATTTAGTTGAACTGATTCTTTAGCCATTTCACTTACTTCTTTTTGAATTTCTATTCCTGTAATGTGAGCTTTGGTTTTAGTACTTAATATTAAAGGTATAGGTCCATTACCGGTACCTATATCTAATATTTTATTTATATTTTCGTTTATAGTAATAAAGTTTGGGAGCAATACTGAATCTAATGAAAAATTAAACATTTCAGTGTCTTGTACTATTTTTAAATTTTCGTATCCTAATAGGTAATTTGTCACTTTCACTTTTTGTCTACCTCTATTATTCCATAATTTGGAACTTCTACTTTATATTTTTGTCTCAAGATGTCTAAGCTTTGTACTATTCCTGTTCCGTGTTCTGTTTCTATTTTATCGCCTATTTTTTTCATGTTTATTCTACATTTTGTGTAGCAATCATCTTCGTATTTCAAACAGCACATCAATCTTCCACATGCTCCATTTATTTTTGTTGGATTTAAGGAGATGTTTTGGTTTTTTGCCATGTTTATAGAAACTGTGTCTAAATCTTTTAAAAATGAGGAACAGCAAAGTTTCCTTCCACATGGACCATATCCGCTTACTTCTTTGGCTTTATCTCTAACGCCTATCTGTCTAAGTTCAATTCTGACTTTATATATTTTTGCAAGTTCTTTTGCCAGATCTCTAAAGTCAACTCTATTATCAGCTAGAAATCTAAAAATTAGTTTATCTCTATCAAATGTATAACTAGCATCCATTATTTTCATATTTAAATTTTGGGAGTTTGCTATTGTTTGACACTTTTCCTTTGCTAAATTTGCGTCTTTTTGGTTTTGTTTATACTGTGTATAGTCTTTTTTTGTTGAAACTCTGATAATTTTTTTTAAAGGTTTCTTTATTTTATTTTCTGATACTTCTGTTAGGGGAATTTTTACGGTTCCAAACTGAAGGCCTTGGTCTGTTTCCACTATAACTGTTACATTTTGTTTTAGCTTATGGCCATTTGGATCAAAGTAATATATTCTGCCTTCTTCAAATGATACTCCGATTACTTCTTTCATCTAAATTCCTCCTTCTAAATCGATAATTAGCTTGTCCATCAGTAGATTTGTATTTGCATTATATCTGATGTTTTGCTTTTTATCCATTATTACTTTTAGCTTTCTACACAAGTCTTTTAGTTTGTTTTTTTCGGCTATTTTTGTAATGTTTTTGTCATCAGTAAATATTTCCATTTTATTTCCTACTTTATAATTTATAACATCTTTATAATACATGATCATTATATCAAAGGCATCTATCATTTCTTCCTTTGTTTTAATATATTCATTCCATACTTTATTCATATAAAGTAGTGTATCTAAGTGATGTATTTCATAGTAATTTACAAAATCAAATATTTTTTGAATTTTTAAATCTATATCTTCTGAAGCTATAATTGTTTCTCTATCCTCGTGATTTAGGCATATTATATTTTTTATAGTTTCTATTTCGTTTTGGCTTTTTTTATTTGAAGATTCTTTTAGTCTTAATACTTGACATCGTGAGACTATGGTTTCTAGAACGGAATATGTGTTATCAGTTATAAGAATAGCGACGATGTTGCCTTCTGGTTCTTCTAAAAATTTTAATATTGAATTTGCTGCTGATTTATTTAGTTTTTCAGCGTGGTTTATTATATATATTCTTTTATTTCCAATCAAGGCTTTTTCTTTAAATTCTGACTGTAGTTCTCGAAGTTGTTCTTTTTTTATCCAAAGACCATCTGGATTTATTATTTTTATTTCTGGAAAATTTCCTGAATCAATAACTTCACATTGGTGGCAGCTTGGACAGTCTTTTTTATTTAATTTTTTATGTGGGCAAAGTAGAGATTTAACAAATGCTAATATAAAATTAAAACTATCATTAAATCCATTTGTCTCAAATAAGTATGCATGGGAATACTTGTCATTTATTATAGCGTTTTTTAATATTCTATATGTAATTGGCTGTGAATTTTGATAATCGTCTAGCATATTTCTTCCTCCTAATAGATTGTAAGTTTTATAACAATGAGTATAAGAAGTGCGGGCAGACTAAAAATAGCTATTAAGACTATAGTTATTAGGTTTATAGGAATTATCGCTGATGCTGGAACTAATAAATTATAACCATATAACATGAAAAAGCTAACGGTAATTTTTTTAAAAAATTTATATAATTTATTTAGCATTTATACACCTCTTTTAAATTATATAAATTTTATTATTTTTTATGAGACTTGTCGCCTATCTTCAATTGCCATTTCTAGTGTTAGCGGATCAATATAATCAATATCTGCTCCCATTGGGATTCCATGTGCTATTTTTGTTATTGTTACGTCTTCAGATTCTAGCATTTTTTTTATGTATAGTGCGGTTGTCTCTCCTTCAACGCTTGGTTTTATGGCTAATATTACTTCTTTTATTTTTTCTTCTTTTATTCTTTTTAGAAGTTCACTTATGTGTATATCTTCTGGATTTATCCCTTCTAGTGGTGATATTAAACCACCTAACACATGATATATTCCTTTGAATGATCCTATTTTTTCGAATAAAATTACGTTTTTACATTCTTCAACAACGCAAATTACTGAGTGGTCTCGCTTTTCATCACGGCATACCTCGCATAGTTCTTCTTCTGTTAAACTGCCACATTTTTGGCATTTTTTTATTTTTGTTTTAATTTCTTTTAGTGACTTACTGAATAGGTTTAGGGCATCTTCTTCCATTCCTAGAGTAGATAATGCCATTCTTTCGGCGCTTTTCTCACCGATTCCTGGAAATTTTTTAAAGCAATCTATTAAGTTTATTATTGTTTTTGGGTAGTTCATTAGAATAATCCTGGCATTCCTTTTGTGTATTTTCCCATTTTTTGTTCAGTTATATTGTCAACTTGTTTAGTTGCTTCATTAGTGGCAACTAAGATCATATCTTCTAGCATTTCTATTTCATCATTTTCAATAGATTCTGAATCAATTTTTACTGATACTACTTCTTTTGTTCCTTTAACTGTTACTGTTACAAATGAAGATTTACCTACAAACTCCATCTCATCAATTTCATTTTTTTCTTTCATCATGTCTTTTTGTAATTTTTGTGCTTGTTTCATCATTGCTTGTAAATTCATATTATTCCTTCTTTCTATTAATTATATTCTATTATATCTTCAAACATTGTGGCAATTTCATCTTTTTCAATTTTTAAAATTTTTTCAATGTCAAAATCTTCTTCTTGATATATAAATTTTCTTTTTTTATTGTTGAATTCGTCTTTTATAATTTCCCATTCATCAATATCTGTTGCTATTAGTCTATATTTCTTGTCTAATGCTTCTTCAATTGTCTCTTCAATTTTTAAAAGATTTTCATTAAATAAAGTAGCTATTCTTGGATTTTTATATACAAAGATTAGGCTATCTTCGCTGGCAGCTTTCAAGGAACCATCTAATAATATTGAAGCAGCATGGCTATAATCTGGATTTAGCAAAAATTCGTTTAATTTTTCTAATTTTTTTATTATTTCTTTTAATATTACTTTATTGAATTTTGATAGTGTATTATCTATTCGTATTTTTTTGATGTGATTTAATTCTTTTTCTTTTTTTTCGTTATTTATAGTTGTTTTTTCTTCTGTCTGCTGTGTTTGGATTTGTTCTTTTTCTAACTCATTTTCTTTTTTTTGTTCTTTATCTAGAGGTTTTTCTAGTTCTTTAACTATTATGTCTGGTTTTTCCGCATTTAACTGAGGCTCCTCATCATCTGGCAGCATCTGAATAAGCATTAATTCGAACATTAGTTTGGTATTGCTAGTGTTTTTCATTTCAAGTGAGTATTTATTTAGTGTTTCTATATAATAAAAAAGGTCTTTTATATCAACTTTTTGGGATATTTCTTTATATAACTCAATATTTTTATGCTTATTTCTAAAATATTCTGGCACTTTTTTATACAATATTATATTTCTCATAAAATTTATCAGTTCCTCTGTTAGTTTTGTAAAATTTTTACCTTTCTCGTTGTATTTGTCTGTTTTTTCTAAAATTTTTTCTAAGTTGTTTTCATTCATGTTTTCTAATAATTCTTTTAAATCTTTTGTCGTTATAGTTCCATTAATGTCATGAATATCATTTACGGTTATTTTAGTTTCTGAATATGCTTTTGCTTGATCCAATAGTCCTACTGAATCTCTCATTCCTCCATCTGATAATCTTGCTATTTCATATAGTGCTTCATCTTCAATGTCAATTTGTTCATTTTCGGCTATTTTTTTTAGGTTTTCAACAATAGATTCATTGCTAATTTTTTTGAAATCGAATCTCTGACATCTAGAAAGTATCGTTTCTGGTATTTTTTGTGGATCTGTAGTTGCTAGTATAAATATAACATGTGCTGGAGGCTCTTCAAGGGTTTTTAATAATGCATTAAAAGCTCCAACTGTTAGCATATGGACTTCATCTATAATATATACTTTATATTTTCCATATGATGGCACTAGGTTTACTTTGTTTCGAAGTTCTCTTATTTCATCTACTCCGTTGTTTGATGCGGCGTCAATTTCAATTATGTCGTTGTTATTCTTTTCTGTGCAGCTGGTGCATTTGTTACATGGTGTGTAATCTTTTAGATTTTCACAGTTTACTATTTTGGCAAATATTTTTGCAATACTTGTCTTTCCTGTACCTCTTGGCCCAGCAAAAAGGTATGCATGGTTTATTTGATGTTTTTTTATTGAGTTTTTTATAATTGTGACTATAGTTTCTTGACCTTTTATGTCATCTAAAGTTTTTGGCCTATATTTTCTATATAATGCTTGATACATTTTAACACCTCTAACTTTTATAATTATATCATATTTGTACACAACAAAAGAAAATATTTTTTTATTTTCTTTTGTTTTGAAAAAATTTTTTTAATATATATTCTTGGTTTTCCACAGTATTCATTTTTATAATTTTGATGTTTTTTTCTTTTATTTTTTTTGTTCTATCAATTAGGTAATAAACTGTTTCAATTCTAGCTTCTTTTATGGCTTCTATGCACATTTTACACGGTTTTAATGTTACATATAGTTCACATCCGGATAGGTGCCATGTTTTTTTCTTTTTTGATGCTTTTTCTATGGCATTTATTTCTGCATGTCCTGTTATTTTTGTGTATTTTTCTCTTGTATTATGTGCTTTGGCTATTATTTTGTCTTTTTCCACAATAATGGCGCCCACGGGAACGTCGTCGCTTTTTAAACTTTTTTTCGCTTCTTTTAAAATTATGTCTATATATTTTTCCACATTTATCACCTACAAAAAAGGTACACACATTTAGAGGACTTTAAGGCTGCCATCTTCCGATTCTGACCTGGTTCAGTCATAAATGTTGTACCACAACAAATATACATTATTTATTGTTTTTTTTCAACTAAAATGTCGTTTTGTACTTACGAATTTGGCATTTTGTCGTTATTTTCTTTATAAAAACTGTTTTTTTAGTTTTCCACATTATTTTATTTTTTGTAAATGTTCCACGTGAAACATTTACAAAAACATACATTTTTTTACACTTATATTTTTTTAATTAGTTTTCCACAATTTTTATTATATTTTTAATGTTTCACGTGAAACATCGTTTTATTCCAATTGAAATCTACTTATTTATTCTTCAGTTCGTTGTAGTTTTATAGCATTTTCTCGTGCTTTAGTTATTTCATCATTTGACTTTATTACTTCTTCTCTAATGTTTTGTGCTATTTGTTTTATTTCTTTTGATTTATATAAAAAATTTTGTTATTTTTTTCTATTTTAATCTTATTTGATTCCATTAATGCATATTTTTTCTTTTTTTACTCTTTTATTATTTCTTAAATATTTATCATGTTTATGTTTTTATAATAATTATTTCAATATTACCTTTTTTTTAAAATAAGTAATGGCCAAATGTTTCACGTGAAACATTTATGTTTTTTTTTTTTTTTTTTTTTTCATTTTTACAATTTCAATTATTTTTACACAGTTTTATTCTTTTACCAATGTTTCACGTGAAACATTGGTTTTTGTATTTTGTTTTAGGTTTGTGTTGTGTTCTTTTTTTTACTGTTAGTAACGTTCCACGTGAAACATTACTTTTTTTTTCAACGTGTGTTTTTCATTTGTTTTTATGTATTAATACTTTATATTCATTTTTGTTTTTTTAGTTTTCCACACTTTTTCTTTTCTTACAATGTTTCACGTGAAACATTGGTCTTTTTAGTTTGTGTAAATATTACACAAACTAAAAAGAAGAATAATATTATTCTTCTTCCTGTGCTTCATTTTGTTCCTTTATAAATAAATCTTCTGCTTCATTTTCATCTGGATCTTCTTTGCTTAAAAGAGCTATGTTGCTTACTTTCTGATCGTCATTTAATCTGATTAATCTTACTCCTTGAGCTACTCTTCCTGTTGTAGATACTTGTTTGACATCTAATCTAATAATTATTCCACTGTTTGTTATAATCATTAAATCTTCATCACCATTTACAATTTTAAATGAAACAATATTTCCATTCTTTTCTGTTACATTTAGAGCTTTTACACCTTTACTTCCTCGATGTGTCATCCTATATTCTCGAACTTTTGTTCGTTTCCCATATCCTTTTTCTGTTACTACTAATATTTCTGCTGTTTCTTGTGCTGTTTCTAAACCAACACATTTTCCGTTTTCTATTTCGATTCCTTTTACGCCAGAAGCGCTTCTACCCATTAGTCTTATTTCTGACTCATTAAATCTTATCATTCTACCATTTGACGCTGCAATAATTATTTCATTATTTCCTGTTGTTTTTTTAACAGATAATAATTCGTCATCATCTTTAAGCGTTATTGCTAATTTTCCATTTGTTCTTATTCTATCAAATTCGCTTAGGTTTGTTCGCTTTACTAGTCCGTTTTGTGTACAGAATACTATATGTTTGCATTCGTCTTCTTGCTCTATTTTAAGCATTTCTTTTATTTCTTCATCTTTTTCAAGCGGTAATAAGTTTATTATTGGAAGTCCTTTGGATTGTCGGCTAAATTGTGGAATTTCGTAGCCTTTCATTCTATATACTTTTCCTTTGTTACTAAAGAACATTATATAGTCATGGGTAGTCATCGACAATAATTTTTCCACAAAGTCATCTTCAGTAGTTGTCATTCCTTTAATTCCTTTTCCACCTCTATTTTGGGTTTTATAGGTTTCACTGGTCATTCGTTTTATATATCCTTTATTTGTTAAGGTTACAACGATGTTTTCCACAGGAATTAATGACTCATCTTCAATAAAATCGATTGCTGTCATATCAATATGGGTTCTTCTTTCATCGGAATATTTATCTTTTATTTCTAGAAGTTCTGTTTTTATTATTTCTAAGACTTTTTCTTCTGATGCTAAAATTTCTTTATATTGTTTTATTTTTTCTAATAGTTCAGCTAATTCTGATTCTATTTTTTCTCGTTCTAGGCCAGTTAAACGGCGTAATTTCAATTCTAATATAGCATCAGCTTGGGCTTCGCTTAATTTATATTTTGTCATTAATGTTTCTTTTGCTATAACATCTGTTTCAGATTCTCTTATTATTTTAATAAAGTCATCAATATGATCTAGGGCTATTTTTAAGCCTTCTAATATATGTACTCTTGCTTCGGCCTTGTTTAAATCATATTTTGTTCTTCTAATTATTACTTCTTTTTGGAAGTCAATATATTTTGATATAATACTTTTTAATCCTAATGTTCTTGGTACTCCATTGTCAAGCATTAAAAGTATTATTCCGTAATTTGTTTGAAAATTTGTGTGTTTATACAAATTGTTTAGTACAACTTGAGGATTTGCATCTTTCTTTAATGTTATAGTTATTTTTACACCGTCTTTTAGGTCAGTATGGTAATCTGATATTCCATCGATTACTTTAGTATGTACGAGTTCAGCAACTTTGTTTTTTAGTTCCAAAGTATTCACACCATATGGTACTTCATCAATAATTATGTAATTTTTGCCATTTTTTTCTTCTATGGTTGCCTTACTACGAATTGTAATACTACCTCTTCCGGTTTCATATGCTTGTCTAATTCCTTTATTTCCTAGAATAATACCGCCTGTTGGAAAATCTGGGCCTTTAATATATTGCATTAATCCTATGGTGTCTATTTCTGGATTATCTATGTATGCGATGCATCCATCTATAACTTCTCCTAAATTATGAGGTGGTATATTTGTGGCCATTCCTACAGCGATTCCCATTGTTCCATTAACTAAAATGTTGGGAAAGCGAGATGGAAGAACAGTGGGCTCTTTTTTTGTGAAGTCAAAGTTGTCGTCCATATCTACTGTATCTTTCCTTATATCTCTTAATAATTCTAATGATATTTTATCTAATCTTGATTCTGTATAACGCATAGCTGCGGCTCCATCGCCTTCGATGTTACCAAAGTTCCCATGTCCATCAACTAGCATATATCTTTGGTTAAAATCTTGTGCCATTCTAACCATAGCTTCATAAATTGATGAATCACCATGAGGGTGGTAATTACCCATAACATATCCGACTGTTGTTGCTGATTTTCTATGTGGCTTATCAGGCGTATATCCTGATTCATACATTGCCCATAAAATACGTCTATTAACTGGTTTTAAACCGTCTCTAAGATCAGGCAATGCTCTTGATGTTATAACACTCATTGAATATTCAAGAAATGAAGTACTTACTTCACTAACAATATTATTTTCGGTTAAGCTATCTCTTTCATGAAAATAACCACTAAATTCTGAATTACTTACGTTTAAATTAATATTTTTAGTTTCTTCGGTTATTTCATTGTTTTCTTCTAATTTTTCTTCTTTTTTATTTTCTTCATTCATCTATCTCACCCCCTAAATATCAATGTTTATTGCATAACCTGCGTTTTCCACAATAAACTCTCTTCTTGGTTCTACTTCATCACCCATTAATTTTTCAAATATGGCATCTGCAGCTACGCAATCTTCTACAGTGATTTTTCTTAGAACCCTTTTTTCAATATCCATTGTTGTCTCATTAAGTTCTTCGGCATCCATTTCTCCTAAACCTTTCATTCTGGCAACTTCTGCCTTAGTTCCCTCTTTTAGTGATTCTAAATATTTATCTTTTTCTTCATCATTTAAAACATATTTCCTCGTTTTACCATGCATTATTCTATATAGTGGAGGCTGGGCAGCATAAACGTGTCCGGCTTCTACTATAGGTCTAAAAAATCTATAAAATAGAGTTAGCAAAAGAACTCTGATATGTGAACCATCCACATCGGCATCTGTCATGATGATTATTTTATCATATCTTAATTTATCTAGGTTAAAATCTTCGCCTATACCTGTGCCAAAGGCAGTTATGATTGTTCTTATTTCTTCATTAGCCAAGGCTCTATCTAGGCGGGCTTTTTCCACATTTAAAATTTTACCTCTAAGAGGAAGTATGGCTTGAGTCATAGAGTCTCTTCCTTTTTTTGCACTTCCACCGGCTGAATCTCCCTCGACGATAAATATTTCTGATTCTTTTGGATCTTTACTTTTACAATCTGAAAGTTTTCCAAAAAATGTTGTTTGGTTAATTTCACTTTTTCTTGTAATTTCCCTAGCTCTTTTGGCAGCATTTCTAGCTCTTGATGCAAGCATAGCTTTATTTATAATAACTCGTGCCTCTTCTGGATTTTCTAATAAAAAGTTTTCAAAACCATCTGCAAAAACACTATCGGCCAATTTTCTTACTTCTGAGTTTCCTAATCTTCCTTTAGTTTGACCTTCAAACTGTGGATTTGGATGCTTACAAGAAATGATCATTGTGATTCCTTCTTTAACGTCATCTCCTGTTAATGATTCATCTTTTTCCTTTAAAATTCCTGCTTTTCGGGCATAGTTATTAATAACTCTTGTTAACGCTCTTTTAACTCCCTCTTCGTGTGTTCCGCCGTCGTGAGTATTTATGTTGTTTACAAAGGAATATATATTAGAATTATAACTAGTATTATATTGCATTGCTACTTCAAAGAAAACTCCATCTTTCTCGCCTTCTAGATGAATAATATCTTCATGAATTGGCGTTTTTCCTTGGTTAATAAATCTAACATATTCAGAGATACCACCTTCGTAGTGAAAGCTATCTCCTTGGGTATCTTCTTCATCCCTATCGTCTCTTAATGTTAGTTTTAATCCTTTATTTAAGAAGGCAAGTTCTCTAGTTCTTACTTTTAATGTTTCATAATCGTAAATATCGGTATCAAATATTTCAGGATCTGGCTTAAAAGAAACGGTAGTGCCAGTTCTATCTTTATCACATTCTCCAATTATGGTTAGGGACTGTTCTATTTTTCCACCATCTTTAAATTTGGTTTCATAAATCTTTCCTTCTTTATAAACTGTAACTTTAGTCCACTTTGATAAAGCATTTACGACAGAAGCTCCAACACCATGAAGACCACCTGATACTTTATATCCTCCACCTCCGAATTTTCCACCAGCGTGAAGAACTGTATATACTGTTTCAACTGTGGAAAGCCCAGTTTTAGGATGCTTACCTACGGGTATTCCACGGCCGTTGTCTTTTACTGTTATTGAATTATCTTTGTTTATGACTATTTCAATATTATCACAGTATCCAGCTAAAGCTTCATCAATACTATTATCGACTATTTCCCATACTAAATGATGAAGTCCTTTTACATCGGTAGTACCTATGTACATTCCTGGTCTTTTTCTTACTGCTTCTAAGCCTTCTAAGACTTGAATATCTGATTCATTATAATGTTCTTGTTCGTTCATTTTTTCACCTCTTCTTGGAGTACTGCTCCATTTTTTATATGAAATAATTTAGCATTTTTTAGCAGTTTGCTGTCAATGCTTTCTAAATCATTTGTTGTAATAATTACTTGTTTGTTTTTTTTGATATGTTTTAGTAAATTATTCTTTTTCATTTTGTCTAAGTCACTAAACACATCGTCTAATAAAATTATTGGACTTGTCTTTTTAAAATCACTAAAGACTTCTATTTCTGATAATTTCAACGCTAAAACAGCCATTTTTTGCTGGCCCTGGGAGCCAAAATCCCGAAGATTATCATTTATTAGGCAAAACTCAAAATCGTCTCTATGAGGCCCATAAAGGGTCATTTTAGCTGATACTTCTTTGTCATAGTTTTTTTTCAGAGAATTTTCTAAACTATTTTTTATAGTTTCTCTATCATATGAATTTATTTCTATAGATGGTTTATATTTTATATTAAAACCATTTAAACCAGAAATTTCACTAAATATTTTTGGACATATATTATTTAATTTTTGAATATACTGATTTCTCATTTGATAAATAAAGACGCTTTTGTTTACTAAGTAGTCTGTTAAAATGTTAAAATAATTTAAATCAACTTCTTCTAGATTGCTTATTTTTTTTAGAGTTTCATTTCTTATTTTTAACAATTTTTCAAAATCATTTAAGGCGTTATAATAATTTGAAGATAATTGACTTAACTCTAAATTTATATATTTTCTTCTTTCACCAGGGCTGCCCTTAATTAAGTCTAAATCTTCTGAAGAAAAAATGATAACGTTCATTTTTTCTATGTAGTCTGCTAATTTTGATTCTAATTTGTTATCGATTTTAACTTGTTTTTTTGTTTTACCTAAAAATATTTCGAGATTATAGGACATATCTTTTTTTATTGTACCTTTTATAATGGCACTTTCTTCACCAGTTTTGATTAAATTATTATCTATAAAAGAACGGTGTGATTTAGTTAAAGCTAAAACATAAATACTTTCCAAAATGTTCGTTTTGCCTTCGCCATTTTGACCATAAAAGATGTTTATTTTATCATTTAATTCTAAGTCTAATTCAGAATAATTTCTAAATCTTCGAATACTGATGTTTTTTAAAATCATAAGATTTCCTCTTTTCGTTTTTAGGGCTCTTATTTAAAATTTTAGCTTTTGGGTGTACTCCTATACCTCAATACCATTATATCACAAAAATAAGGCTAAAAAAAGAAAATAAGCTTTTTAAGACTTATTTTTATCTCTAATTTGACTCTAATTTTCTAGTTTTGACAATTAGTAGCAATTTTGTGGCTCTAAGCACTTGATTTTCGAAAGATTCTAAAGATATTTCAAAAGTTTGCTTTTTTCCTGAATTAAAAGTTACTAAAGTTGTAGAATTTTTTCCTTCATATGATGATATATTATTTAAAGATATCCAACAACAACTTTCACTGTTATAGGCTTTAGTCGGAAAGAAAATAAGTTCTCTACTTTCTTCAACAACTATTGGAAGTTTATACTTCATTCCTAAAGCTATTTGGGATCCTTTTATCCTTCCTTCAAAAGAACTACCATAATATTCGCAGTTGTAATTTATAAATTCTTGTAGAGGCATTTCAATATTTAATTCTTTTTCTCCTTCGATTATTGTGCAGCTCTTTTCATCTTTATAACTTAAAGCACATGTTTTACTACTAATTTCTAGATTATTTACCATAATTCCCTCCTGACGTCTTAAAATGACAACTCTCTTATACTCTTTATTCCTGTCGAAATTTATCAGTTTTTGTCATAAATTTATAAAATTTGTTTTTTCTGGTACAATGATGGTTAGGAGGATGGTTATATTTTGTGGAAATTGTGGGAATAAATTAGATGAAAATTATCACTTTTGTCCAAAGTGTGGGACAAAAATTAAATCTGCACAAGATGGTTTAAGAGTAGATAGTAATCAAAGAAAAAAAATTGATTCTTTATCTCTTATATTATTAATTATTTTAATTATTATTGCTTTAGCAAAAACTTTCCTTGCAATAATTATTTCAACCGCACCATTTTTTGGCGTTCAAAGAGATTTTGATATAGAGGCATTAATTACTGTTGTTATTGCATCTTGGCCTATGTTGATTAATGTGATATTTTATTACTTATATTTAAAAAATAGAAAGTGATATTTCAAAATATCACTTTTTTTAATAAGTTCTTATAGGTAAAATTAATTCAATTAGGTCATCGCTTTCTGTGCTCTTTAAGATAATTGGCTTTATTTCACCATTAAACATAAGTTTTATATCTTCTGATTCTAGTGCTTTTATGGCGTCCATCATAAATTTTGAGTTAAAGGCAATTTTTATTTCACTATCATTATCTTTTTCCACAGTTATTTTTTCTTGAACATTTCCTATTTCTGGGATATTTGAAGAAATAATAGCTTCTTCTTTATTGCTTTGAAATTTTATAGTGTTTTTATCTGATTCATTTGTTAGTAATGATGCTCTATCAATGGCACTATAAAAATCATCATATTTTACATTCATTGTAAGTTCAAATTCTTCTGGAATTAGTTTAGATGTATCGGGGTATGTTCCACTTATTAATCTTGTCATCATAGTAATTTCATTAAATTTAAATACTACTTTGTTTCCAAATATGTGCATTTCAAGATCATCTTCATCATGACTCATAAGTTTTACTAGTTCGTTTAAATTTTTAGTAGGAATAATTATATTTGTTTTTTCCACAGCTTTAGTGGATAATTCAATTTTTTTCTCTGCTAATCTATATGAATCTGTAGCTGTACATTCCATAATATTATCAGTTATTTTAAAGTTTATACCGGTTAAAACTGGTCTTGTTTCACTAGTGGAAGTGGCATAAGCTGTTTGATTAATTATAGTTTTGAATACTTTTTGATTTAGAACTATTGGATTTGCGCTAAATTCTAATTCTAAATCTGGAAATTCATTGACGTTACTACAATTTAAAGTAAATGATGAATTAGGTGTTGTTATGTATAGTTTTGAATCTATTACTTCTTCGAGGTTAATAATTTCATCTGGTAGTTTTCGTACTATATCATATATATATCTACCTGAAACTACTATCTCACCTAAGGTATCTATTTTTTTTATAAACATTTTATCGATAAATGTTTTAATGGAAATTTCATTATCTGTACTCATTAAATATAGACCTTCTTCAGTTAGTTCAAATTTTATACAGTTCAAAATAGGTCTTAAGTTTTTATTTGATATACCCCTAATTACGTAGTTTAGATGTTCAAAAAGAACATTTTGATCAATTTCTAATTTCATAATTTTTCTCCTTTTTTTATTATTAAATTAATTATTATTTATTATTAGTGTGGATAATGTGGATAAGTGCATTTTTGTTTTAAAATATAATAATTTTTTTTAAAAATTTTGCATTTTTTGCTTGTGGATAAAATTACTTTTTACACTTATTTAATCATGTTGATAATTTTTGATATTTCCACTTCTAAATTTTTGTCATTTTTTAGTTCCCTTTTTATTTTTGATACAGAATGCATAACGGTAGTATGGTCTTTTCCTCCAAATTCGCTTCCTATTTTAGGAAGTGATTCTTTTAAATGGATTCGACATATATACATACCTATCTGTCTTGGAACGGCTATTTTCTTTAGTCTTTTTTTTGATTTTATGTCTTCGACTGTTATATTGTAATTATTGGCTACTAAGTTTATAACCTGCTCTATTTTATTTTTTGATATGACATTTTTACCAATGTAATCTTTTAAAGCTTCAATGGCTAGTTCTAAAGTTATTTCTGAACCGTTCATGATAGTAGCATATGCAAATACTCTAGTTAGGGCTCCTTCAAGTTTTCTTATATCTGTTGTGCAATTGTTAGCTATATATTCTCTTACTTCATCTGGAACAAAGCTGCCTATTTCATGTGATTTTATTTTGTTGTCAAGTATGGCCAATCTTAAGTCTAAATCTGGTGGTAGAATATCAATTGTAAGACCCCAATTAAATCTTGTTCTAAGCCTATCTTCTAATTTTTTTAGGTCGTCTGGAGATCTATCTGATGATATAATGATCTGTTTATTTTGAGTGTGTAGTTCATTGAAAGTGTTGAAAAATTCTTGTTGGGTTTTACTTGCTATTTCTAAATATTGAATGTCATCAATCATGAGAACGTCGATGTCACGATATTTTCTTTTAAAGTTATCCACAGCTTTAAAATTACTGGTTTCATTTTTTCTATATATATTGAGAAAGTCATCAACAAATTTTTCACTAGTTACGTATAATACTTTTTTATTTGATGTAGAATTTATATAATTTCCAATAGCGTGCATAAGGTGAGTTTTTCCTAACCCACTACTTCCATAAATAAATAATGGATTATACATAGCTCCTGGTTTTTCTGCTACTGCAAGGCCAATTGCTTTTGCAAATTTATTACTATCACCTTGAATAAAATTGTCAAATGTATATTTACTATCTAAACCACTTTCAAAAATGGCTTCATTATTATCCTTTATTATTTCATTATTTTCTTTATTATTTGCCGAATTATATTCATCTTGGGTAACAAATTCAAATTTGAATATTGAACCGGTTACTTCCATAAATGTTTCTTTTATAATTTCGTTATAGTTTTCTTTTAAATGTTTTTTATGAACATCTAAGGGAACTAAAACAATAGCGAATTCATTGTTTAAATCTACAAGTTTAGTATCTTTAAACCAAGTTTGAAATAGAACTGGTTTTAATTTTATTTCAATCTTAGATAAAAAAACGGACCATATATTTTCTAAATCCATACTACTTCCCCCTACAACCTTCTCAATCTAATAACATTTTACATTATTTTTACGTTTTTTTCTATAAAAACTGTGGAAAAAGCTGAAAAAAGTTATTAACAAGAGTTTTTTTCAATAATTTTACTTCTTTTTGATAGTTTTTAACATAAGTTGTGGATAATTTTTTTTCCACTTTTGTGAATAAATTTATTTTTTTTAACATATGTTTAAAATTAGAAAATCTTATAAAAAATAAGGATTTTTTTTAGGTGGAAAAAATATAATTTTTTAGATTAAAACATTTGTTTTTGTGACTAACTTTTTTATTGCGTTTTTAAAAAAATAAGAGTATAATGCACGAAATATTGTGGAAAAGTAAAAATATTTGACAAAATGATCTTTTATCTATATAATTATCTAAGCAATGTGAAGTTGAACTAGGAGGTGTTATAAATGAAGAGAACTTGGCAACCTAATAAAAGAAAAAGAAGTAAAACAATGGGCTTTTTTGCACGTATGAAATCTGGTATAGTAAACAAAAGAAGACAAAAAGGCCGTAAGGTACTTTCTCATTAATTGCCACTGCCTTTAAGCGGTGGTTTTATTGTGAAATTGGGTGAATTTATGAAAAAGAAAAATATTGTTAAAGAAAGTAGAGATTTTAATTTTATTATAAAAAGCAACAAACCTTTTAAATATAAGGACTATATAATATATGTTGAAAAAAAAGAACCTTCTATTTATAAATTTGGATTGTCTGTTGGCAAAAAAATTGGAAATGCAGTAACCCGTAATAAAATTAAAAGAAGGTTAAAAAATATTCTTGATAAAAAAGACTATAAAAATGATTTCAATTGTATTATAATAGTTGGTAAAGGAATTTTATCTAAAAGTTTTGAAGAAATGAGTATAAATTTGTATGAAGCTTTAGGTAAATTAAACTTGATAAAGGAGAAATAAAATGAAGAAAAAAATTTTAATGCTTATGGTTATAAGTGTGCTTATAATTTCTTTAACTGGTTGTACTACTTATGTTAAGGATAAAAAAGGTGCGGCGGTTAAAGAACCAACTACTGGACAAACATTAGCTTCCAATATTTTATGTAAGCCAACTAATAAAAATGTTATTAAAACTTATAAGAAATATAAAGTTAATGTTGATAAATTAACTGATTGTTCAAAATTTACTCCTGCAAGTGGAAAATATAATGGACTTTGGGAAGGTTTATTTATTAAGCCACTTAGTTATTTAATTATTAAAATTGGCAAATTATTAGGTAATTATGGTCTAGCAATTATAGTTGTAACTATTCTTATAAGGTTAATTATTTTCCCTATAAGTCAGAAATCAGCTATGCAATCAGAAAACATGAAATATGCCCAAAAGGATTTGGAAAAACTTGAGCAAAAGTATCGAAATCGTGATAGTCAAGAAGATCAAATGAAAAAAGCTCAAGAAATGATGGTAATATATAAAAAGTACAATATAAACCCACTTAGTGGTTGCTTATTTGCCTTTATTCAAATGCCATTATTCTTTGCTTTTTTGGAAAGTTTGAATAGACTTCCAATAGTATTTGAAGGAAAATTCTTAGGATATAATTTAGGAATGAGTCCTTTTGTTAAATTATTTGGTGGAACATTTAACTTTAATAAATTATTTGCTAGCTTTAGTAATGGAAGTTTTATATATTTATTTCTTCCAATTATTGTTGGTCTTGCAACTTACTTTTCATTTAAATTAAATTCTGGAGTTAGTAGTGGTTCTGAAGAACAACAGAATCAAATGAAGAATATGATGAATTTTATGATTGTATTTATAATATTTACTTCATTTACAATGCCTACAAGTATTATTCTTTACTGGGTAACAGGTAGTTTATTTACAGTTGTTCAAGCTGAGATTATTAGGAGGATGAAAAATGGTTCTAGAAGTAGTAAAGCATGAATCAAAAAATAAAGAAGATTCATTAAATAAATGTTTAGAAGAATTAAATGTGAGTGTGAAAGAAACATATTACTATACTGTCGCGTCAGAAGCCGGATTATTTGGTAAGAAGAAGTATAATACTTATATGACTACAAAATATGCGGTTAAGGAATATGTTAAATTATTTTTGCAAGAGCTTGCAAAAAATATGAATACGGCTTTTAATATTGAAGTTACTGAGAGTGATGGCATTATTTCAGCAATTATTGTTACTGATAATAATGCAGTGTTAATTGGAAAAGATGGTAATACATTAAGTTCGATTCAAACGGTGTTAAGGCAAGCAATTAGAAATTATGGTAATTTTGGAATTAAAGTTAATTTGGATGTTGCTGGCTATAAAGCGAAAAGAGAAAAAAATATAGCTTATGAAGTTAAGAAAATAGCTAGAGAGGTTATGAAAACTCATGTTGATGCAAAACTTGATCCAATGAATTCATATGAAAGAAGAATTGTCCATATGGCGTTAGCTGATTTTAAAAATATTGAAACTGAAAGTGAAGGACAAGAACCTAACAGATATACAGTTATTAAATATAAAGAAGACTAGTTCTTCTTTTTATGTTATACCTATTTTAGGAGAATATTATTAATATCTAAATATGTTTTCTAGATGAGTTAAATGATAGACATATCGATTTCTTATTGTGGAGTTACTGGAATAGCTCCAGGGTGCATAGACTTTAAAATTTATCTTTTATATTCCCAAAATATGATTATTGTGGATAAACCTGCGTTGATATTAAAAATTATTTCATAAGAAAATTTTTGCTTGATTAAATCTAATATCGTTATAGATAATAAGAAAAAAAATTCAATATATCTAATGTTCGTTTTACAAATGTGTTATAATATTTGCCGGAGATTAATTTTTTAAGGAAGTGATTTTATGGATGATACTATTGCCGCTATTTCAACAGCTTTAGGTGTTGGAGCAATTTCTATTATTAGAGTCAGTGGTTCAGAAGCTATAGAAATAGTAAATTCTATTTTTACCAAGGATATTAGTAATGTTAAAAGTCATACTATACATTACGGTTTTATTGTGGAAAAAAATGAAAAGGTGGATGAAGTTTTAGTAAGTGTCATGAGAGGACCAAAAACTTTTACTACAGAAGACATAGTTGAAATTAATGCTCACGGTGGAATTAATACAACTAATAAAATTTTAGAATTATTACTTGTTCATGGTTGTAGACTTGCTGAACCTGGTGAATTTACTAAAAGGGCTTTTATAAATGGAAGAATTGATTTAACTGAGGCAGAGGGTGTCATGGATTTGATTAATTCGGAAACGGATGCTGCTAGAAAAATGGCGTTAAATCAAGTAAATGGTAAAGTGTCTTCTTTGATTAGCAATTTAAGGAATGATTTAGCTGGAATTATTTCTAATATAGAAGTTAATATTGACTACCCAGAATATGAAGATATTAAAATTATGACAATAGATGATATTAAATCGCAAATAAGTACTATTGAGAATAATATAAATACTATTTTAAAGGAAAGCGAAAATGGTGAAATACTTAAGAATGGTATAAAGACTGCTATTGTTGGAAAACCAAATGTCGGAAAAAGTAGCTTACTTAATAGATTGATAGGTGAAGATAAGGCTATAGTAACGTCTATTAAGGGAACGACACGTGATAGCGTTGAGGCTACATTTAATTTTGATAATATCGTTTTAAATTTAATTGATACGGCTGGAATACGTGATACTGATGATGTTGTTGAAAGTATAGGAGTTTCAAAATCCATTAAATTAATAGATGAAGCTGATTTAGTTTTATTTGTTTTAAATTACAATGAAAGATTTACTGATGATGATTATGTTATTTTAGAAAAATTAAAGAATAAAAATTATATTACAATTATTAATAAGATAGATTTGGAAAAGAAAATTGATGATAGTAATTTAAAGAATGTAGTTTATGTCAGTGCTTTAGAAGATAAAAATATTGATGATATAAAACTAAAAGTAAAAGAAATGTTTAATTTAGATAAGATTAAAACAGCTGATTTAACGTATCTAACTAGTGCACGTAGTAAGGCAATATTGGTTAAGGTATTAAAGTCAATAGATGATGTTAAAAAAGGACTTGAAACAGATGTACCTATCGATATGATAGAGATAGATTTAAAAAACATTTGGAATTTACTTGGTGAAATAATTGGCGAAAGTTATGATGAAGAACTTTTAGATCAATTATTTAGTAGATTTTGCGTTGGAAAGTAGGTGAAAAAAATGTATGACATTATAGTAGTAGGAGGCGGACATGCTGGGTGCGAAGCAGCTTTAGCTTCGGCAAGGCGTGGTCATAAAACTTTACTTATTACTGGGAATATAGATAATATTGCAGATATGCCTTGTAATCCTTCAATTGGAGGAAGTGCGAAAGGTATTGTTGTTAGAGAAATTGATGCTTTAGGCGGTGAAATGGGAAGATGTGCAGATAAAAGTTTGCTTCAGATTAAAATGCTTAATAGAGCAAAGGGACCAGCGGTTAGATCTTTAAGGGCACAGGCAGATAAAATTACTTATCCTAAAAATATGATAAACACTTTAAAAAAAACAACTAATTTAGATATAAAAGAAGCTTTGGTTAAAGATGTAATTACAAAAGGTAATATAGTTAATGGTGTTTTATTAGAAGATGATACAAGTATTAATTCTAAAGCAGTCATTTTAACAACTGGAACTTATTTAAATGCAGATATAATGGTTGGAAATACACGACATAGAGAAGGACCTCATGGTGAAAAACCATCAAACTATCTTAGTGATAATTTAGCTAAAAAAGGGTTTAATATTAAGAGGTTAAAGACAGGGACACCACCTAGAATTTTGAAAAGTAGTATTGATTTTGATAAAGCTAAGATTGAACTTGGAGATAGTGAAGAACTTACTTTTAGTTTTGACAATGAAATATTTTATGATGTTAAAAAACAAATACCTTGTCATTTGATTTATACAACACCTAAGACACATGAAATAATTCTTAATAATTTGAATAAATCTAGTATGTACGGTGGTTTAGACGATATAAAGGGAATTGGTCCTAGATATTGTCCATCAATTGAAGATAAGGTTGTTAGATTTAAAGATAAAGAAAGACATCAGTTATTTTTAGAACCTGAGAGCTTATTTTATGATGATATTTATTTGCAGGGTTTTTCGACTAGTATGCCTACGGATATACAGGAAGATATGGTTCATAGTCTTCCAGGACTTGAAAAAGCTAAAATTCTTAAATATGCTTATGCAATAGAATATGATGCTATAGATTCAAAACAGCTTAAGTTTTCTTTAGAAACTAAAATAATTGAAAATTTATATACGGCCGGCCAGATAAATGGAACAAGTGGTTATGAGGAAGCAGCTTGTCAGGGATTAATCGCAGGTATAAATGCTTCTTTAAAACTTGAAAATAAGGAGCCTTTGGTTTTAAAACGAAGTGAAGCTTATATAGGAGTTTTAATTGATGATTTAATTACAAAGGGAATAAGGGACCCATATAGATTACTAACATCACGTGCTGAGTATAGATTGCTTTTAAGAAGTGACAATGCTGATTTAAGACTTACTGATTATGGCTATAAATTAGGATTGATAAGTGATGACAGATACAATAAATTCAATGAAAAAAAGAAAGCAATTCAAATGTGTATGGATGAGTTTAAGAGTGTTAGAGTTACACCTAAGGAAAATGATTATCTGGCTACTTTGAATACAGAAATTTTAAGTGCCGGTATGTCTTTATATGAGTTACTTAAAAGGCCGGAAATTGATGTTACTAGTTTAACTAAATATTTAAGTAATGAATATGATAAAGCTGTATTAGAACAAATTGCGTTAGAGGCTAAATATGAGGGTTATATAAAAAAATCACTTATAGATGTAAGAAAGATGGAAAAAGCTGAAAAAACTAAAATTCCAGAAAACTTCGATTATGATTCACTTCATAATTTGGCTTCAGAAGCTAAGCAAAAGTTAAAAGAAGTAAGGCCTGATACGATAGGACAGGCTCAAAGAATAAGTGGTGTTAATCCAGCGGATATTTCAATTTTAACAATGTATTTAAAGGGGTAATTTATGGATATAGATTTATTTATAAATGAGGTTCAGAAATTAGGAATTGAGGTTTCTAATGATAAGCTTCAAAAGCTTGAAAAGTACTATGAATTATTGGTTTTGTGGAATGAAAAAATGAATTTGACGGCAATAACAGATAAAAAAATGGTATATTTGAAACATTTTTATGATAGTTTAACTTTAACGAAAGTAATAGATATGACTGAAATAGATAATTTATGTGATATTGGTACAGGTGCAGGTTTTCCTGGAATTGTTTTAAAAATATTTTATCCAAATATTAATTTAACTTTAGTTGACGCTTTAAATAAAAGAATTATTTTTTTAAACGAAGTTATTAAAGAATTAGAGTTAGAGAATGTAGAAACGTTACATGTACGTGCAGAAGAATATGCTAAAAATGTTCGTGAAAAATTTGATGTTGTTACAGCAAGGGCTGTTTCTTCTTTTAATACTTTACTTGAATATAGTATTCCGCTTGTTAAAGATGGAAAATATTTTATAGCAATGCGTGGAAGTGATGATACTGATAATAGTTTAAATGCGTTAAATTTATTAAACTCTAAAAAGATAAAAGCAGAGTGCTTTAAACTTCCAATAGAGAAAAGTGATAGAACGATAGTTTTAGTTCAAAAAATAGGAAAAACTAATTTGAAATATCCGAGAAAATTTTCAGAAATAAAAAAGAATCCACTTTAATATAAATCTCGTTTTTTAGATGAAGAAACGAGGTTTTATTTTGCTAAAATTTGTGTTAAACAAATAAAATTAAATTAACGTATTGAAATATTTTTGTAAAAATAGTATGATAATGTTATAAGAATAGAAAGAGGGGTGGATTATGCGCGAAAATATTGAGCTTAAAGTTTTAAATATTAGCGATGTTTTACCAAATAGGTTTCAGCCGAGACTTAAGTTCGAGAAAGAAGCTTTAGAGGAACTTGCTGAATCTATAATTAAATTTGGAGTTATTGAACCAATTGTTGTTAGACCTGTTGGTAATAAATTTGAAATTATAGCTGGCGAAAGAAGATACAAGGCAAGTAAACTTGCTAGCAAATCCACTATTCCTGCTATTATTATAAATTTATCTGATAAAGATAGTGAGGAGCTTGCTCTTTTAGAAAATGTTCAGAGACAAGCTTTAAATCCAATTGAAGAAGCAGTATCTTATAAACGTATTTTAGATGCAGGATATATAACACGTGAGGAGCTTGCTAAAAAAATTGGTAAGACGCAGACTGTTATTTTTAACAAGATAAATCTTTTAAATTTATCGGATGAAGTTCAAAGTTATCTATTAAATAATAAGATTTCAGAAAGACATGCTAGAAGTTTGCTTAAAATAACTAATTTAGATGATCAAGTTAAAATGCTTTATAGAATTGTAAACGAGAGGCTTACTGTAAAGCAGACTGATAGGGAAATAAGAAAAATGCTTTCTTCTTTTAAAGAATCAGTTAAAACTGAAGAAAATTCGGATAAAATAGAAAAGTTATTTGAAGATGAAAGGGACGAAAAAAATATGGATATAGATAAAATTATGCGTGAGGCTAAGGATATTAATCCTACTTCTGTTGAAGTTGAAAAACAAAATGTTCCAAACTTAATGGCTAAAGATGAAGAAACCACAACCTCACCAGTTTTAAATCAAGAATCTTCTGCTAACCCAAGTGTTCAGCAAAATGATAATAAATTTGTAAATTTTGTTTCTGAATCAACACCGGTAGAGCCAGAAATAAGTAATGGTGATAATAATTCTTCTTTTTACAATATGTTTAATGCTCCAATAAAAGAAAATGTTGTAAACGATTTACCTTTTAAGGTAAACGAAAATGTTGTTGAAGCATCACCAGTTTCAATTGAACCTCAAAATGAAAACGTTGCTTCACCATCATTATCTGATCCTACTTCATTTGCAGCATCACCAGTTTCAATTGAACCTCAAAGTGAAAACGTTGTTTCACCATCATTATCTGATCCTGCTTCATTTGCAGCATCACCAGTTTCAATTGAACCTCAAAATGAAAACGTTGCTTCACCATCATT